>JAAXQE010000004.1 GCA_012974425.1 Geopsychrobacter sp. | reverse complement strand
TACCACCCTTATTCCGCTTCGTGCTACCATTGCGCCATGAATCTTGAAGATTATGGTTGGAATGACAAATTTGCCGAAAAGTTTCACCCTTATGCCGAGCAGGGATTGCTGCCGGCCCGGGTTATCCGTGGTGAAAAAAATTACTTCCGGGTGATCTGCCGCGACGCCGAGCTGACGGTCCGTTTCGCCGGCAAGATGCGCCATCGCGCCGATGGGCGGCAGGATCTGCCGGTGGTTGGCGATTGGGTCGCGGTTGAGCCTCAGCTCGAAGAAGGGCGCGGGGTGATCCACGCCATCCTCGAACGCTTCTCCTCCTTTGCGCGCAATCTACCGGGACGGCGTAAGGGGAAGGGGCGCGAGCGGATCGAACAACAGGTGATCGCCGCCAATGTTGAACGGGTCTTTATTGTCTGTGGCCTCGATCAGGATTTTAATCTGCGCCGCATCGAACGCTACCTGACCCTGGTCACCGCCGGAGGTGCCAAGGCGGTCGTGGTGCTGAACAAGGCCGATCTCAGCAGTGAATCAGAACAGCAGTTGCAACAGGTACTCGAGATTGCCGGAACTGCACCGGTCGAGCGGATAAGTGCCAAAAACCGCGCACAGGTCGAACAGCTAAAGGTCTATTCAAAAGCCGGGGAGACCCTGGCCTTCCTCGGGTCCTCCGGGGTCGGTAAGTCGACAATCATCAACGCCCTGCTCGATGAAGAGCGTCAGAAGGTCGCCGCAGTCAGCACTGCTGTCGGTAAGGGGCGGCATACCACGACCCACCGCGAACTCTTCCTCCTGAGTGGCGGCGGGGTGCTGATGGACAACCCGGGGATGCGCGAGCTTCACCTCTGGGGAGAGGAGGAGGATCTCGCCGAATCCTTCGCCGATATTGAAGAGTTGGCGCTTAAGTGCCGCTTCTCCGATTGCGGCCATCGCAGTGAACCGGGTTGTGCCGTGCGGGCCGGACTGGACTCTCGGCAATTCGATGAACAGCGGCTCGACAGCTATCTTCGCCTCAAGGAAGAACTCTCCCGTTTGCAGCGTCGGCGCTAATCCTCACTTGAGCGGTTATACGTACGCGTCCGTGGCGGATCATTCCGGGCCAGGGATTTGCTTATCGATGAATTAGTTGACGAACTTGACGACAACTCAGGAGCGCTGGCTGGCTAAAGAAGGGAAGAATCGATGCAAGCGAAAAACTTTGCGCTGATATTGCTGGTTGTTTTGCTGGTCGTGTCTACAGGCTGGATCCTCTCCGACAAACTGGTCGGATTCTTCTCAGCGCCGGAGGCCGGTCCGCAGAGAATCGTCATTCCGGTCAACCCGATGGCTGAGAATGAGACCCCTGCCGAGCGGATACTGATGCCGCCGCGCCACCCCCTTGCGCCTCCGGTCGAGACCCCAGCCGATCCGGTGGCGCAACCGGTCGAGCCTCCCCTGCCGACAGTCCTCGATCAGGCCGATGCTTATCTGCAGGAGCGCCTGCCGCAACTGATCGCCGAACGCAAGCTGCTGGTGCTGGTTGAGCTGAATTATTTTATTCAAAAGCTGGTCCTCTTCATTGATAACCTGCCGCAGAAGAGCATCCCGCGACTCCACCTGCCGCTCACTCCACCTGAACCGGGCTTTGTAACGCAGACGATTGCTGATCAAACGGTCATCGCCAAAAAGAACGCCACTCGTTATTCTGCCTATGTCAGACTGGTCGAGGCGATCCCCGACGCAACCCTGTTGTCCTTGTATCGCGGGCTCTATCCACTTTTCCAGCAGGCCTATCGCGAGGGCAGCGGCCCTGGGGCCCACTTTAACGATCGTCTTGTTCAGGTGATCGATGACCTGCTGCAAACCCCGGAACCGGGCAAGCCGATTCCGCTCATCCATCATGTCAGCCGCTATCAATACCTTGATGAGGGGCTGGAGGCGCGTTCTGCCGGGCAAAAAATTCTACTCCGCATGGGCGTTGAAAATACCCGCCGGGTCAAGGCTAAGCTCCTCCGCCTGCGTAAGGAACTGGCGCGTAAAGCCTGGTAACTTCACAAATATCGTTGCGCCCAGAAACGGTCGCTGGCGGTTTTTGCTGCAAAAGACAGAGGAGTCCCTCCCCTGTCTTTTTGGCTTAGTGGCGGTTTTCTCCGGCCAATCCTTGCGCTTAGCAAAAATCAGGGTAAATTTAATCAGATATGCTATCGGATGGTCTAGCCAGGCGAATGGCTTGACCGCTATGGAGGGGTGCTGGTGCGACAGATTTTTCTACGCTTAATATTGCTCACCTTGCTGCTGTGTGGCGCCCCACTGTGGGCCGCTGATCCGGTCTATCGCGTCGGGATTCATGCGAGCCCGCCGCTGGCATTTTTCGATACTGCCGGCAACCCCAGCGGACTTTTCCCTGAATTGTTTGAGATTGCTACCCAGGGGCAGGGCCTTTCGCTAGAGTACGTTGCATGTCATTGGGCGGACTGTCTCACCCAGCTCGAACAGGGCGAGCTAGACCTGCTTGCACCGATTGCCTATACCCCCGAGCGCGGGGAAAACTACGATTTTCTTGAGAGCACAATCCTTTCAAACTGGGGACAGGTTTATATCCAGCCACAGTCAGAGATCGCCTCGATCCTCGATCTCGACGGCAAGCGGGTTGCCACCCTGGAAGGGGATGTTTTTCTGGACGGCAATGATGGCTTGCGTCAGTTGGCTGACAAGTTCGATCTGCAGATCAATTTCATAACCGTTGAAAATTATGCCGAGGCCCTGCGTGCGCTTGCTGAAAATCGTGCCGATGCTGCCCTGGTCAACCGCATATATGGGGCCTGGAATCATGATGAGTTCGAGATCAAGCCCAGCTCGATCCTGATCAATCCGGTAGATATCCGGGTGGCCTTTGGCAAGGGGCAGGCGCTGCCGCTCCGAACCCGCCTTGATGCGGTCTTTGCTGAATTGAAGAATGAAGAAAGTTCGGCTTATCATCGCTTGATCGGGAAATGGCTGACCCCTGAGAGCAGGGTGCAATTCTTGCCGGCCTGGTTTGTGCCCCTGCTCAGCCTGTTGCTGCTGCTGGTGGGGGTGATGTGGGTCGTGCTGCTGCTGGCGCGTCGTCGGGTCAGGCTGCAGACCTGGCGGCTCGCCACCAAAAATCAACTGCTCCAGCAGCAACTGGTGGAGCGGCGCAGGATTGAGGGTGAACTCGCGGAGCGACAGCAGCAGTATCAGGTTCTTTTCGAAGAGAATCATTCGGTCATGCTGCTTATCGATCCTGATACAAAAGAGGTTGTGGAAGCAAATCCCGCAGCCTGCCGCTTTTATGGGTATTCATCGGCTGAGCTGGCAGGTATGTCGATTTTCAAGATAAATACCGCCGATCCTCGCGAACTCAGCGCCAAAATCTGTGGTGTAAATAACGGCGAAGAACATAAATTCGAATTTGTTCATCGCCTGGCCGATGGCAGTCAACGCGAGGTCGAGGTCTTTAGCGGACCCCTGATGGTTGGAGGTCGCAAGCTGCTCTGCTCGGTGATTCACGACATCTCTGAACGGCATCAGTTTCAGGCTGAACTGACCAGGAAAAACGAGTTTCTGCAAACCGTAATCGACGGGGTCGCCGACCCGATTCTGGTTATCTCGACCGACTATCGACTGCTGATGATAAACCAGGTTGCGGCCGAAACACTCCCCGATTCGGAGCAGGCCCGCAAGAGTATCCATTGTCATGAACTGCTGCATCATTCAATTCAGCCCTGCGGCGGTGAAGATCACCCCTGTCCCCTCGAGCAGGTCAAGCAGACCGGCAGGACAGTGACTATGGTCCATCATCATTGGCATGAGAATGAGATCCGTATTTTTGAGTTGACCGCCTCCCCCTTGTGGAATGCAGATGGCAGCCTGCGCGGCATCGTAGAGGCATCGCGTGACATTACCGATCGGCTTAAGGTCGAAGAGTTGCTCGGCGAAAATGAAAAACGTCTGCAGCATATGGCGCACCATGATTCCTTGACCGGCTTGCCGAACCGCCGGTTGTTTGAGGACCGTCTGCGCCATGCGTTGTCCCAGGCGCTGCGCAACCAGGACAGAATGGCGCTGATGTTTATCGACCTTGATCGCTTCAAGAATATCAACGACACCCTTGGCCACGAAGTGGGTGACAAGCTGTTGATCGATATCGGCCGCAGGCTCAGTAGTGTGGTGCGTGACACCGACACGGTTGCCCGCCTCGGCGGGGATGAATTTCTGATTCTGCTGGAGCAGGTCGACAGTTTTCAAGCCGTGACGACCTTGGCCAAGCGGATCTGTGAAGAACTCGGGCGGAATGCCGAAATCGACAGCTATCAGCTGGTCGCCACCGGGAGTATTGGCATCAGTCTGTTCCCCGACGATGCCGATTCGGTCGAAGAGTTGATCAAGTGTGCCGACGTCGCCATGTATCACGCCAAGGACGAAGGGAAGGACAATTACCAGTTCTACACCCCCCAGATGAATGCCCACGTCCACGAAATGCTTCTGTTGGAACGGGATCTGCGTCGCGCCCTCGATGAGGGGCAGTTCAGCCTCTATTTTCAACCCCAGGTAGACCTGGAAACTGGCAAACTGATCGGGGTGGAAGCCCTGCTGCGCTGGCGTCACCCGCAACAGGGTCTGGTGCCGCCGGAAGACTTTATCCCCCTCGCCGAAGAGACCGGTCTAATCGTGCCGATCGGTGAATGGGTGCTGCGCGAAGCCTGTCGTCAGCAGGTCGCATGGCTTAAACAAGGATTTGCCGCGCTGCGCATGGCGGTCAATATCTCGGGTCGGCAACTCAAGCAGCACGATTTTATCGAAACGCTCGATCTGATTCTGATCGAAACCGGGATCGAACCACAAAGTCTGGAGCTGGAGATAACCGAGAGCATGATCATGCGCGACGTGCAGTCGACGATCATGGACCTCACCGACTTGAGGATGCGTGGAATCCGTCTGGCGATCGACGATTTCGGCACTGGCTATTCATCACTCAGCTGCCTGAATCGCTTCCCGGTCGATCAGCTCAAGATCGATAGATCCTTCGTGTCGAGGCTGACCGGTGACAAAGAACCGGTCATGATCGTCGCCGCGATAATCGCTCTCGGGCGCAGTATGAACCTGGAGGTAATCGCCGAAGGGATCGAATCGCAGCAACAGCTAGAAATTCTGAGCAAGCGTGGCTGTCAGCTTGGCCAGGGCTTCCTCTTCAGCCGTCCGTTGCCCGAAGCCGAACTGCGTGAGCGGTTCTTTGACGAACTGTTAAATAGTGAAGCGCTAGACCCTGTCAGCTACAAATTCAATTTTCCTGAGCTTGATGCCTGAATCAACTGACCCAACAACAATTAAGCGCCGATGGGGACTAATCCTGAAGGGGCAAGTTTGCTGGGTTTGGCAAGCAAATGCCAACAGGCTGGTAACCCTGGGAACTGCGTCCCAGGCTCAGTCAATAGATGCTGAAAGCCAGACGCTGTTCGCTGCTCGCATGAATGCCTGATGATCAGGCTTGCAGCTTTGTCTTCTTTTTGCTACTTATCTAAAAACTCAACTTAATCCGCAGCAGAGCGTCGAGATAGCGTTGCGAGGGGGAACAGATGTCCTATTCAGAAATCATGATTCAGGCCTATGCCGAGGCAAAAGGGATAACCAGAGAAGAGGCTTTTAGGTACTTCGTTGGTCACGACCATCTGCCGGCAGAAAAAAAACTTCCCGTCCAGACCCGTGATCCCAAACTGCAGGAGCTCCTCAATGATCTGGGTAAAGATCGGGCTGGGGTCATTGCCTGGAGAAAAAAAGCTACGGAATAATTTGTTGTCGGCTGGCCGCTATCAGTGGAATCCAGCGGATTCGTTTTTTTAGCTGTCAGAGCATTTAAACAGGTGGGGGACACCGCATGAGATACATTTTCCTATTATTGCTCTTGGTTCTTTCAGCGCCAGCCATTGCTGCGGCATCGGATGATAAGTCCGAAATCTCAAAGCTCAGCTTTGATGGGGTCTATTTCGGGGATTTTCCGTCGGTCGATATGATTTGTGTGCGCGGGCTGTGCCCGGTTGGAGACTTAGGTGTTGGCACTAATAATCGGCCCCTCCTATTTACGGGCTACACCCAAGAGCGGTCACTCAGCCACTATGCAGGGGTTAGAATCTCTACCCCTGTGTTTAATTATTTCGACGATAAAATGGCTTTGGTTACCTTCTTCCTGCAATGTAGCACCAAGGCACAACAGGAATGCTTGAATACTGTTCGGCTTGGGCTCGACGCAGAATATGGCCTGGCTCTTCTCGAACGCAGCGCGCCTGAAGGCCAGGGTTTATCCGAGACGCAGAGTCTGTTCAAAGGTTCAGAGGCTTATGTCACAGAATCGAAGAGTCTCGTCTCCCTTTTTTGGGGGGAAAATAGTCATCCAAAATCATTCGCAACGGTGAGTATTTCGGATAAGTACTTACTCGATAGTGCCAGGTTGGCCGTAAATCCCAATTTTGTACCGCTAACGCTGCCAGATCGTTCTGAATTAGCCGAAGTGCAGTAAGGGGCCGACAGATTGACGCGCCCCGGCTAAACCACACTCTCTGTTATCGAATCTCATCACCACGAAAGCAGTGAAAACCTAAGCCCTCTTCTGGGCGATCAAAATCCCGCTGCGGCTTTGAGGCGGCAGGGCAAGCCTGTGTGGCGTTTCCAGCCCGGCGCCAGTTATCATGCGGCCTAGGTCGGCTTCGCTGTAGCTCGCTCCTGACTCTGTCCCCAGCAGCATGTTCAAGGCGAAGAGGGCGGGGTAGACCGGCCCGGGGCCATGATCGTCGAGGATGAATTCATGGATAATCAACAGCCCCTCAGGGTTGAGCGCGGCGGCTGCTTTGGCGACCAGCGCCCGACAGTTTTCTGTGCTTTCGCCATGCAGAATGTGTGACATCCAGACCAGATCGTAGCGGTCTGGCAGGCGAGCTTGATTGAAATCCCCAGCATAAAAATCGATCCTATTAGACATATTTGCCCTGCTAACGGCGTTTTCGGCCAGGTTTTGACTGGCGGGAAGGTCGAATATAGTCGCATGGAGTCTGGGGTTATGCCGGCAGAAATGGATCGACCAGGTTCCGGGTCCGCCGCCGAGATCGAGCATTTTGCTGCGCTTGCCGATGGGGATTTGTGGCACCAGTTGCGGGGCGATCAGGTTGGCAAGGTCCTGCATGCCGAGCTGAAAACTCTCCTGCCATGCGTGGTTTGAGAAGCTGGAGTGCTGGCGCTGGGGGTGGCCGCTCTTCACGGCCTGATCGAGTTGCGCCCAGGATTCGACCAGGTGGTGTTGGTGGCTGATGATATTCGCCAGATAATGTGCTGATTCAGCCACAAGCAGTTGCATTGCAGACGGAGTACAGCGGTAAATCCCATCCTCGTCCATCTCAAGCAGGTCGAGGGCTGCAAGGGCGCGCAGGAGCATCTGCAGGCCACGCGCATCGGCCCCGATGCGCGTGGCAAGAGCGGATGCGCTGTCTGCGTGACTATTCAGCTGGTTAAAAAGGTCAAGTCTGACGCCTGCCATAATCGTGCAGCCCTGCCAGTAACTCCCCGTCGCTTCGAGCAGGCTGGCTGCGCTCCAGTTCTCGCTCATTGTGCCCTCCTTTGTTAGATCATTGCAGTTTGTTGCGGACGCTTTCGATCTTATCGGCCATCGTTTGCTTGCGGTCGGTGCGGCTGCCCAGTTTGATGGTTGTGGTGATGCGCGGTGCGCCCATCTCATGCACACGTTCATGGCAGCGGCGGATCGCGGCAAAGACCTCATCATATTCTCCCTCGATATTCGTGCCGTAGGCGTGCAGGGCGATTTCCAGTTGAGCATCTGCCAGGATCCGCTGACAGGCGGCGATATAGGGCGAAACTGAAACTCCGACCCCCAGGGGGACAATACAGAGATCGACAATTACCTGCATGGTGACTCCTTGATGTCTTTAG
>JAAXQE010000200.1 GCA_012974425.1 Geopsychrobacter sp. | reverse complement strand
ACCCTGGCCGCAGCAATCGGTGAGGAGCGGGATACCATCGAAGAAGTCATCGAACCCTTCCTGCTCCAGCAGGGCTTTTTGCACCGCACTCCGCGAGGGCGGGTGGCGACTGAAATATGCTATCAACATTTCCATAAAAGCGCAGACGACCTATCGAAAACCGGCAACCTGTTCGGCTGAGGGGTTCGGCTTCGCGGTACCGACATGACCGATTGACACTGAGGGCCATCACCCACAATAATGGCATATTGCATGAGCAGTTCAAGGTGCGCTGGTCCCTGATTAGCGCCCTTGAATGGCACCAACCCTGACAGATTACCATCGGGTCTTTATTTCAAAATGCTCCCTAACGATCATTTGCAACTATTTGCCCAACAGCTTGCCGCATGGGCTGAACAGATCATTGAAAACGGTCGCACCCCCTTCCGGCGTGTCGATCTTTTTCAGCAACTGCACACCTCCGCAGGTGGCTGTCAGCCGCCCCTGATCTTCTGGATCAATCGCCAAAGCATGATTGCGGGTGGATTACTTTTCCTGCCAGACAGCGCTACGGACACCAACTACAAATCGGAGGCTGCTGCCGCTGCATCACTGGGGCTGTGCCACTTTGTCACCTGGGAAACAGAACAGATCAATATCTGGGAAGCAACTGCCGGAGAAAATATCCTGGTCACATCGCTGCCCCTTGCCCAGACAGAGGATCCTGCCGCATTCCACCAGCGTCTGTACGAATTGATCGATCAACTTAAGCTTCTATCCGTTACGGGCAGAATAAACTCGGCCGAGGTCTCTGAGTACTATCTCCTCAATCTTCTGGGTGAGACCCTTGCGCTGTCATTCCCAGCGCTCCTTGAAAACTGCCGGATACAGCTCGGTCAAAACAGTTCAGCCTTAACCGCTGAAGAGCAAGCTCACAACTGGAATCGTCTGACCCTGTTACGTCTTCTCAGCCTGCTCAACTGGCAGATTCTGCCCGCCAATATACCGATGGAGCAATTGACTGCCACAGCTGAGAAACTACTGGCCAGCCTCCCCGATCCCCTGGGTGAGATATTTGCAGCACTGACACCCTCTCCATCGTTAAGTCTGCCGACCGAAAGTGCCGTTGCTTTTCATCACTTACTTATCAGGCTGCAGCAAATTGACTGGCAGGCTCAGAATAAGCGAGGCGAAAAAACCCTCCGTTTACTCCTCAGCCTCTGGCATGGCGAGCCAGCCCGCGACAATCAACCCGCTAGCAAACAAAGGCTCTTGCTCCACTCACAGGAGCTTGCACCTGCCTGCGCCCGCGAAATTTCACATTCGGCAGCGCAACTTGCGGCGAACAGCCTCTTGCGTGTCCTCGATAACCGCGCGCATCCGCAACAGTTGCAAGGCGACACTTTCAAGATCAGCACCCCCTTCAAGGAAAAATTAATCCATGCGAATTTCCATGGCAACCTACGGCCAGATGCGCCTCTGCGCCGCGAACTTGCCGGGCACCTGAGGAATAGCTGGCCGAATCGCCGGTTAATCATTCCCGGCAATCTGCCGTTCTGGGCCACGGAAGCAGCGCACTTACTCGGTCTGACCCCGCAGGATACCCGAGTTGAACTCCACCTGCCGGCCAGCTGGCTACCGCTACTCATCGGATCTTTTTTCACGGAACTGCTTTTCACCAATTTCATCCTGGAAAGCGTCGATTGTCGTGAAGAGGGGCGACATCTCCTGAAATTGTGTCGTGGCCAAAGGGAGGCGGCAACCGAGTGCCTGCTTCCTAACGACATCAAACGCTCTCTCGAGCTGGGCCTGGAGCACCGGCAAGCGGCCAGCAAACTCCTCTGTGCGCTTGAGCTTTCACCTCAGCTCTTTAGCCTGTTCAGAGAACAACAACTGGTCCTGCTTACAGAGACAGGCGAGGAGGCCTCACAGCCTGAGGCACTGGTCTGCTACTCCCGAAGCAATGTCGGCCGGCAGCTCTGGAATATGCGCACTCGCGCCCCGATACCGGAAACCACTGAAGAGCTTCTGGCTGAAGGGATAGAACTGAACTGGCTTGTTCCCGAAGTGACCTGTCTCACCGAACTGGGTCAACGGAAAAGTATCAACAATATCGCCAGCGACAAGTCGCAACTGGACAAGCTGCTAAGCCAGCTCCTTGATATCCCCACGGACCTCCCCCGTATTCAGGCGCAATCAATGAGTAATGAGGCCAGCGCTCCCAGGCAGATCAATCGGAATCTGAGCGATGAACTGCTTAAACTGCTTGAGATTGAAGGCATCCCCCATTTCCCGCAGACCTATCTCTACCGCCAAGCCACAGGTCCTCTCTGCTGCTATACCTTTTCGCCACCACTCAAACTGCAACAGGAGCTGATCGGTCAATACGAGTTCGAGGATGGAAAAGGCCAATCTCTTCAGGTTACGGGAGAGGAGACAAAGGAGGCCTTGCAGCTCGCAAGCATTCTCGGACTGACGAGCCTTGAGGTCCCGATCGATCGGCAGCAGACGGCCGAGATGCTGGACAGCTACCGACAGGACCTCCACAGGCTACAAGAGAGGATTGCGCATCTCTGCCATCTGCACATAGCGCAGCCCTCCTCTGCTCAACGTATGCAAAAAAAACTCTGGCAGCAGCTGCCTCTGCCGCCCCTCAAGTGGCTTTCCCGTTGACTTAGCTGCTCTTTTCAGGGCAGGCTGATCTTCACGTAACTTCCGTCGAAATGGAACAAGCATGAATATCCTACTCCATATTTGCTGTGGCAACTGTGCCATCTACCCAGTCAAGCAACTGCGCGAACAGAACCATCAAATGACCGGATATTTCTTTAATCATAATATTCACCCCTACCAGGAATACACTCGGCGCCTCACAACGACGCGCGAATATGCGACAAAAGTTGAACTCCCCCTCCTGATAGACGACCAATATCTGCTTGAGGATTTTCTGACCAATGTCGCTCAGAATCCAGACCAGCGCTGCGCGTATTGTTATCGCTCCCGTCTGACAAAAACTGCAAAAAAAGCGGTAGAGCATGGATTTGCGGCATTTTCGACGACCCTCCTTTACTCCCGCTATCAGAACCAGGATGCAATCATAGCCCTTGGCCATGAATTGGCCAGAGAATATGACCTGATTTTCGTTGACCAGGATTTCCGACCCGGCTGGAATGAAGGAATTCGTATTTCAAAGGAGATGAGTCTCTATCGCCAGCAATACTGTGGCTGCATCTACTCTGAAAAAGATCGCTACCACCCAAGAGAAAAGACGATAGTTTCCTAACCGCAAACGTTGCTGCCCCCCGTTGTTATGCTATAATTTCGGCAAGTTCCGGCCCGTCACCCAAATATACTAGCTGACAAGGAGACGAATTATGATCGATTTTATCGAGAAAACCATGCTCGCTGGATTCGGGGCCCTCTCTCTGACCCAGAAGAAATCGGAAGAGTTACTCAAGGAGATCAAAGAACGGATCGATTTAACCGAAGATGAGGGGAAACAGCTCTTGTCTCGCCTGCAAAATAGCGCTAAAGAGAACCAACTGAAATTCGAAGAGCTGGCCCGTGAAGAGCTACAAAAAGCCGGGTCACGCATGGGCTTTGTTCCCAAGGAAGAGTTTGACGCGCTGAGCAAAAAAGTGGCGAAACTTGAAAAACAGCTAAAAGCAAAATCCTGATTACATAACGGACCTCACGCTATGCTCACCTTTGCCCGAATCAACCGGAACCTGCGCTCACTCAAACGCTATCGGCAAATCCTTGGCGTTTTAATCAAGTACGGCTTCGGTCATGTCATTGAGCAGTTGAATATTGACTACTATCTGGAACTCGGCAAGCGCATTGTCTCGCTGGGCACAATGTCGAAGAAGGTTGAACGCTTCACTCAGGCTGCACGTCTCAGGCTGGCCATGGAGGAATTAGGCCCAACCTTTATCAAGCTAGGACAAATTCTTTCGATCCGCCCTGACCTGGTCCCACCTGAATATACTGTGGAATTCCGCAAGCTTCAGGACCGCGTCCCCCCTCTAAGCCCGCAACTGATCCGGCAGGAGATTGAAGCACAACTGGGTCTCAGCATCGATGAGGTCTTCGCCGAGTTCGACGACAAATCAATTGCCGCCGGTTCCATTGCGCAGGTGCACCGTGCCAGGCTGCATAGCGGCGAGCAGGTTGCGGTAAAAGTAAGACGGCCCGGGATCATGCCACTGCTTGAAACCGATCTCGACATACTGGCCGGGCTGGCATATCTGCTGGAACACCACCTGCCGGGGATGGACGTCATTGACCCTTCCGGGATTGTCAGGGAGTTTCGCCGCACCCTGTTTCGCGAAGTTGATCTGACCCGCGAGGGGCACACCATAGAACGCTTCGCCGCTAATTTCGCTGATATGGCTGAGGTCTTTACCCCCCAAATCTTCTGGGAACAGAGCAGTGAAACGGTCCTGACGATGGATTATGTTGACGGGATTAAAATCACCGACGCCAAGGGTCGGGACAGGCAAGGCCATTCGGGTAAAAAACTCGCTGCCCTTGCAGCCACGGTTATACAGCAACAAATTCTGGTTCACGGCCTTTTTCACGGCGATCCCCACCCCGGGAATATCTTTGTCCTTGAAGATGGGCGGATCTGTTTTCTCGATTTCGGCATGGTTGGGCGGCTTGATGAAGAGCTCAAGCATCAACTGAGTGATCTGATCATCGCAATCAGCGAGCGCGATGCAGAGCGGCTCATCACTCAACTCATCTATTCAGGTGACATCTCAGATGAAATTGATCGCCGCCAACTCAAACGGGAGCTAAATGAATTCATTGACGACTATTTCGAACTCTCCCTGGCCGAAATCAATACGGCAAAATTTGTCAGTGAATTTATCGACCTGCTCAACCGTCACCATATCCGCTTCCCGGCAGACCTGATCCTGCTCGCCAAGGCGCTAGTAACAATCGAGGGGGTCGCTCGTGAACTTGACCCTGACTTCGTATTGATGAATCAGCTACAACCACAGATCGAGCAAATGGTCCGCTCGCGCTTCAGCCCCAGCGGGGCAACTCGCGACATGTTAGCGGTAGGCAGAGAATACGCAGCTCTGTTTCGTCATCTTCCTCAAGACCTGCGTGAACTACTGATGCGGATCAACCGCAATAAATTCAAAATTGATCTTGAACACCGTGGCCTGCAAAACTTCATTACCGACCTTGATCGCTCCAGCAACCGCATCTCTTTCAGTATGGTAATCGCGTCACTGGTTATTGGTTCATCGCTCGTCATGCAGACCGACAAGGGACCAATGCTGTTCGGCTTCCCCCTAGTCGGGCTGTTGGGCTACTCAATTGCGGGTTTTCTCGGGCTTGGCCTAGCCATCGCCATTCTCCGCTCAGGACGGATGTGACCTTACCGGGTTCGACACAGCTCCATGCGCAAAGCGCGCGACTTACCAGCTGTAGCAGTTTTTGCACAGTCCTCGTAGTTTCCGTCTACAAACTGCAACAGGCAAAACTCCGCCAGCAACCAACAATTCAATTCTTCCTCCGTATTTTCAGACACCTACACCGCCAGCTGCCACTGGCAGGATCCTTGCATGGTGCTTATTGTTGTCTAAAACCTAAACAATAACCGGACTCGTGGATATGATTTTGCAACGTACCATAAAGAACCCTGCGGAAATAACTGGCGTAGGCCTTCACTCTGGAGCCAACATCAGGTTACGTCTTCGCCCAGCATCTGCAGATAGCGGTATCATATTTCATCGCCGCGAAGGGGAGCGTGTTGTTGCCATAAAAGCAATTGCCGACAACATTATTGACACACGCCTCGCTACAGTCCTTGGTCGTGACGACCTTAGTGTTTCAACTGTCGAACACTTCCTTGCAGCCCTCTCGGCCTGCGGCATTGATAATCTTCACGTTGACATTGATGGCCCTGAAGTTCCTATTCTGGACGGCAGTGCATCCCCATTTGTAAAACTGATCGAAGAGGCTGGCATCGAAGGCCTGGACGTTGCGCGACGTTTTATAGCAATTCGCAAACCTATCAGCCTGATCGAGGGGGAAAAACGGATAAGCATTATCCCCTCTCGTTTTTTTCGAATCACTTTCGATATCGCGTTTGAACATAAGGCGATTGCCTTACAGCAGTATAGTATGAAATTTTCGACCGAAAGCTTTCAACGCGAAATAGCTCCGGCGAGAACTTTCGGTTTCCTGCACGAGGTAGAGTATCTCAAGGCGAACGGCCTGGCACGTGGCGGCTCCCTCGACAATGCCGTGGTCATTGATGACAATGGCGTCATGAACCCCGAGGGTCTACGCTACCAGGATGAATTTGTCCGCCATAAAATACTCGATGCCGTTGGTGACTTCAGCCTCCTCGGATCGCCAATTCTCGGCCACATCCGTGCGTTCAAGGCAGGGCATGATTTAAATGCCAAAATGGTCCGCAAGATCATCGACAGCCCTGACCATTGGGCCTATGTCGAATTTAGCGAAGCCGCAATGCAAGAGGCTCAGCGCCACAGTTCGCGTGCATTCGCAGTCGATCTGGCTTGGGACAAAGCCTGAGGCCTACAATGCAGCCCCCTTGGCAGCCCCTCCTGACTGCTGGGATTAGAATTCCCTAGATTCCTGAATATTCCAAGTTTAAATTTGCCAAGTCATTGGTTTTTTTGCAATAATTCAGCTTCAGCCTGCTCTAAGCCTATGCTAAAGGAGAGTCATGTCTCAGGCTCCTGAGGACTCACATAATCCGCAGAAAAATCGCAACCGCCGATACCGCGAATTACTCCTGCTGGCTGCGATCACCGCCCTAATTCTGCTGCTTCCCAAGTTCGAAAACCAGCTTTTTGAAATTTCAACCAAGCTGGCCCTATCAAACAGTATCCTAGCGCTCAGTCTGATTAACCTGAATATCCTGCTGGTTCTGCTCTTTCTGTTTCTTATCTTTCGCAACATCTTTAAACTCTTCCTTGAAAGGCGCCAGGGAGTCCCAGGAGCCAAACTTCGCAGCAAACTGGTAGGTGCGTTTATTGCGCTCTCACTGATTCCGACCATGCTGCTCTTTTTTGCCTCTGCTGGTTTCATCACGACCAGTATCGACAACTGGTTTAACCGCCAGGTAGAGTCTGCTCTCGATGACTCTCTCGAAGTCGCCCAGACCTACTATCGAAATTCGGAAGCGACTGCACTCTATTATGCCGACCAACTCGCCAACCGAATCAAGAGAGATAAACTTATCAATGATGAGAACCTGCCACAACTTCGCAGCCTGATCAAAGAGAAGCAGGAAGAATACAACCTTGGGATCGTAGAGGTTTTCTCGGCCACCCAGGAAGAACTCGTTCGAGTTGCCAACCCAAAACTCCCAATTATCGAAATAACGACGGCAACTTCTGATTCGGTCAAAGAAGGCCTGCAGGGGAGTCGATTTTCAAAGATTACCCCTGTCGGAAAAGCTGATCTGATCCGCGGAATCGTGCCAATCCATTCGAACTGGGACCCAGATGATATTGTCGGAGTGGTGGTTGTAAACCATTACGTCCCCTATTCCCTGATCAACAAGATGAAAGAGATCTCCAGCTCAGTCGATCAGTACAAAACAACCAAACTTGTCAAATCCCAGATCCAGCAAAGCTATGTCATCGTCCTGCTCCTGATCGCACTCATTATTATATTTCTAGCCACCTGGTTCGGATTCCACCTCGCCCGAGGGATAACGGTCCCGATCCAGGATCTGGCAGAGGCAACAACTAGGGTAGCAGCAGGCGATCTCGACATCCATCTCGAAACTCGCAGTACCGATGAAATCAGCACGCTCGTCACCGCTTTCAACAAGATGACGTCCGATCTGCGTGAAGGGCGTAGCCTCATAGAGGAAGCGAATCAAGACCTGCAACGTTCCAACATTGAGCTGGAACATCGGCGCAATTATATGGCGATTATTTTGGCTAACGTGACGGCAGGGATTATCTCAGTTGATCGATTTGGACGCATAACCACGGCCAATAAATCCGCAGAGAAATTATTACGTTTTCAGGCAAGCAATGTTATCGGAAAGGACTTCCGCTCAGTTATCCCAGTGAGCTACCTTCCTACGATTAAGGGCCTGCTCAAGGATCTCTTTCAAAGTGATAAAAACAGCATAAGGCAACAGCTTTCATTGCCTTTTGGCAGTGACAAGATCACATTACTGGTCAACCTGACTACCCTGAAAGATGAGCAGGACAACTTCATGGGAACGGTAGTGGTGTTCGACGATCTGACGGGACTAGTAAAGGCTCAAAGAATGGCAGCCTGGCGCGAGGTAGCGCGGCGCATTGCCCATGAGATCAAAAACCCCCTTACACCGATCCAGCTGTCGGCACAGAGGCTCAGACGTCGCTACCTCGATCGGTTCAGTTCCGACGACAAGGTATTTGATGAGTGTACCCAGATGATTATCACCCAGGTCGATGAACTAAAAAATCTTGTCAACGAATTCTCTAATTTTGCGCGTATGCCCGCAACAAACCCAACTCGTTGCAACCTGAATGACATCATTGAAGAAGCATTGGTCCTCTACCAGGAAGGACATCGAGAGATCGATTTCAATTTCACCAAAGAGGAGAAAATGCCTACGGCGAACCTGGATCGAGAGCAACTCAAACGTGTTATGATAAATCTGTTTGAAAATGCCGTTGCAGCGAGTAACAATCAAGGACTTGTCGAAATAGAGACATCCTATAATCAAGAGCTGGAGATCATCACATTCTCCGTTGCTGACCAGGGGTGTGGTATTTCCGCCGAAGACAAAGAACGCCTGTTTGAACCCTACTTTTCAACCAAAAAATCTGGCACGGGGCTTGGCCTGGCCATTGTTTCAACCATAATCTCAGATCACAATGGTTATATCCGCGTACGCAACAACCTGCCCCAGGGGGCGAAATTCACCATTGAGCTGCCCGTCAACCAACCTCAAGCAAGCTGACTTGGACAATCCATGGAAACAATATTAGTAGTTGACGACGAAGAGAGTATCCGCCGCAGCCTTGAAGGCATCCTCCTTGATGAAGGGTTTCGTGCGCTGTTCGCCAGTAACGGTGAAGATGCCATAAGGATTTCTCTGGAAGAGGATCCTGATTTAATCCTGCTCGACATTTGGATGCCTGGCATAGACGGCATGGAAACGCTGGCCAGAATCAAAGAGGCTCGTCCGAATCAACCAATTATCATGATGAGCGGCCATGGCACCATTGAAACTGCAGTCAAAGCCACCCGCTTGGGCGCCTATGACTTTATCGAGAAACCACTATCCCTCGAAAAAATCCTGCTGAGTATTCACAATGCGATGAAGGTCGGGCATTTGATGGCTGAGAACCAAGCCCTCAAAGAAAAAATCAATAAAGAACATGAAATGATCGGTGAGAGTCGACCGATCACGCAGCTGAAGAAACAGATCGACATTGCGGCGCCGAGTAACGGCTGGGTCCTGATTACGGGTGAAAACGGGACGGGCAAAGAACTTGTAGCTCGAGCCATTCATCACCAATCAGAAAGAGAGCATCAAACCTTTGTAGAAGTCAATTGTGCTGCGATTCCGGAAGAACTGATCGAATCTGAGCTCTTCGGCCACGAAAAAGGGGCTTTTACTGGGGCTACAGCAGCGCGTAAGGGTAAATTTGACCAGGCCAACAATGGCACCCTCTTCCTTGATGAAATCGGGGACATGAGCTTAAAGACTCAAGCTAAGATCCTACGCATTCTCCAAGAACGTAAATTTGAAAGGGTCGGTGGCAATCGCACTATTGAGGTTGATGTGCGTGTCATCGCGGCTACCAATAAAGAACTGGAGACCGAAATTCGCGAAGGGCATTTTCGCGAAGATCTCTATTTCCGCCTAAATGTACTCCCCTTTCACGTCCCGCCACTCAGAGAGCGCAAAGAAGATATCCAGCGACTGGCAAGTCATTTCTTGAATTACTTCTGTAGCCAGGAGAGTCGGGAGATCAAGTGCCTGTCAGCAGAAGCACTTCAAGCACTGGCCCAATATAACTGGCCAGGCAACATCCGCGAGCTGAAAAATCTGATCGAAAGAATGGTTATCATGACACCGGAGCAAATAATCAGCTACGATCATTTACCTGCATCTATTCGCAAGGTGGCTGGCACTCAAAGCGCGAACATTCCCCTCGGTGATGTTTCCGTGACCTCATATCGTGATGCAAAAGAGTTATTTGAAAAACAATTCCTACGACAAAAGCTCGAAGAGAACAGCTGGAATATTTCACGTACGGCTGAAGAGATCGGCCTAGAGAGATCAAACCTCCACCGTAAAATAAAATCTTACGGTCTAGCAGCCCGTCGGACTTGACCTGCGCTAGCGAGCAATGACCGATCACTTTGAAACGTTGATGTTTAAATCTGCTGAAACATCTCGTTTTTGACCCTATTGCCCGTTGCTACACCATGCTGACATGAAAAAACAGATGGTTCCAGCGGGTTTATGCCGCCAGAACGTGTGACCGCTTCAGGTTCCAGGCCATACAGACTAGGTTCCATTCCCCGCAGACGGATTCCACCCCACGGAGCAGGAACTGTCGAAAACCCATAATGGACATGATGATACCGAAGACCGGTTCGACAGTGCATTTTCGCTTGGCATAGATGGCACGACCGGCCTTGGTCTTCAATCGGTGCTTCATCTCGGTGACAGCATCCGAGTTCGCAGGCAAGGGGTCCGGTTCGCTAAAGCGTTCCCTGAGACCCTGGTTGTGCCCGTCACGTTTGCTACTAATATACGGCAGGACCTCCTCCGTCAGACAGCGATCGACATTGGCCTGACTGAAGTAGCCGGTATCGGCCAGAAGAGCTTCGATGGTTCCCAGGCTCTCTGGCAGGGCGCTTAAGGCCTCAAGGGCGGGTGCCATTTCAAGCATGTCATTGGGATTCTGACTGAGATGCTGGCCGACGATCAGCATCGTCTCTATATCGACGCTGGCCTGGGCGTTGTAGCATTGTTCGAAACCGCCGTCAGAGATGGGCATGATCCTGGATTCTTCATCAGTAAGGTTG
>JAAXQE010000291.1 GCA_012974425.1 Geopsychrobacter sp. | reverse complement strand
GACACGACAAATCCCGGCGCAATCTTGCGAACTTTTATGAAATACAGAGTACTAGCTGTCAAAGAGATAGGCTTGTAGATAGGCGTCAACTCTCAGGGCTTATCCCGCGTGACAGAGTTGCGGACAGATGACCCGACCTGCGGCCGATTGGATCTGGACCCGGCAATCGCGCAGGGCGATCAATAGGAGTGTGCCACGGCTGTCGATCTGCAACCGCTGGCCGCCATGCAGCAGATGATCGCCGGGCTGTCCCTCGCAGGTCAGCCAGCAGGTTCCGGCGGTACAGAGGACCTCTCCCTTATGAGCACTGCGGCCTAGATTGAGGAGTTCTCCTTTTTTCAATGTGAGTTCCATGCTTATCTCCTTCGCCAACTCATGTAAGTCTTCAACTGTGACAAGTAAAGCGCAGAATTAATTCTGTCACCAGATTCAGATATGGACTATTGTGACCGTCACAGTTGCAGCTATCTCAAACTGTGCCCCTGGAATGACCGCGAAACTGTGTCTTTTGCAAATGAGAAACATCTTTTAGGCTGGAATCTATGGAAACGACCCTGAGAATGACAGAGAGATCTATGCCCCTCTATGCTGAGGTTGCCAGCCGGATTGTCTACCTGATTGAGCAGGGCACCCTGCGGCCGGGGGATCGGGTGCCGTCGATTCGTGAATTGAGTCGCCAGCTCCAGGTCAGCATCAATACGGTCAAGGAGGCCTACAGCCAGCTCGAGGATCGCCGCCTGCTGGAGGCCCGTCCGCAATCGGGTTATTACGTGCGCGCCCATCTGCCCGAGCTGCCGGCCGAACCGGTGGTGCGCAAACCGGCCCTGAAGCCGACCGAGGTCAACCTGTGCGATGTCTATCAGATGGTGATGAACGATCTGCACGATCCCGACCTGCTGCAACTCGGAGTCGCTTTCCCCAATCCCGATCTCCTGCCGATCGACAAGCTCAACCGGATGCTCGCCAGCGAATCACGGCGTTTTAGGGTCCAGTCGGTCTCCTATGAGATCCCACCGGGTTGCGAGCGCTTGCGCAAGCAGATTGCCCGGCGTTCCCTGCAGACCGGCTGCGCGCTAAGTCCCGATGAGATTGTCATCACCTCCGGTTGTGTCGAGGCGGTGGTGCTGGCGCTGCGGGCCATCTGCAAGCCGGGCGATACGGTCGCCATCGAGACGCCGGTCTATTTTAATTTCTTGCAGGTGATCGAGGATCTGGGGCTGAAGGCGCTCGAGATTCCGACCTCGGCGCAGGGGGGTATCAGTCTGGATGCGCTTGAATACGCGCTGGAGAAGAATGCCGGTCAGGTCAAGGTCTGTATCGTGCTGTCGAACTTTAACAATCCTCTCGGCGGCCTGATGAGCGATGCCGCGAAGCGCCAGTTGGTCGAACTGCTCGAGCGTTATCAGATTCCGCTGATCGAAGACGATATCTATGGGGATCTCTCGCACAGCGACAATCGCCCTTCTGTCGCCAAGTCCTTCGATAAGACCGGCAACGTGCTGCTCTGTTCCTCCTTCTCCAAGACTCTGGCCCCGGGCTATCGGGTCGGCTGGATCGCGGCCGGGCGCTTCCAGAAACAGATCGAACGAGGCAAGCTGTTGAGCAACGTCGCAACCGCGTCGCCGCCGCAGTTGGCGATTGCCGAATTTCTGGCGACTGGGGGCTACGATCACCATCTGCGCAGCATCCGGCGTGCCTATGCGCGCCAGGTAATGATCATGGGTGATACTGTGGGGCGGGCTTTCCCTGCCGGGACCCGGGTGTCACGTCCCAAGGGGGGCTTTGTGCTCTGGGTCGAAATGGCGGCGGAGATCGATGCGCTCAAGCTTTACGAACAGGCGCGTGAAGAGGGGATCACCATTGCCCCGGGACAGATCTTTTCCCTCGAGGGGAAGTATCGCAACTGTATCCGTCTGAATGCGGCCTGCTGGAACCCGCGCATTGAAATGGCGATAGAGACCCTCGGCAGACTGGCCGCGCGCCTGTTGGCGCGCTGAGCCAGTCTCTCCGACCTGCTATCAGCCTGAAAAGAGAAAAGCCTTCCCGATCTGTTTCAGGAAGGCTTTTCTTTGTGGTGCGTAAGTTATCTAGCGCATTATTCGCCCAACTTGATCGCCAGGTAACGGGTTGCCTCCCCTTGACGCACCAGCAGGAGCAGAGAGTTGCGGCGGTTCTCCTCAATCGCCTTACGCACGTCGGCCGGGGTTTTCACCTCGACCCGATTGACTTCCTGAATCAGGTCGCCCCGCTTGATACCGGCCCGTTCAGCGCTTGAACCGGGGATAACCTCGGTCACCAGCACGCCGCTCAGCCCCTGGTATTCGAACTTCTCAGCCAAGTCTTCATTGAGCTCCTGTAGACTCAGCCCCAGTTTCGACAGCCTGCTGCTTGATGTCGGCTGACCCTTGGCATCGGTTTCGAGTTTGCCGATCTTGGCGCTCAGGGTTATCTCCTTGCCGTTGCGCAGCACCAGCAGTTTGACCTTGGTCCCGGGCGGAGTGAAGGAGACGCGGTTGCGGAATGCGGCGACCTTGCCGACCTTCTTGCCGTCCATTTCGAGGAGAAGATCCCCCTGCTTGAGTCCGGCAGCGGCGGCGGCCGAATCCTCCATGACCTGGGTGATCAGAATCCCTTCGCTCTTGTCGAGATCGAAGGACTCGGCGAGGTCGGGGGTCAGAGCCTGAATAACGACGCCGAGACGACCGCGGGTGACGCTGCCACTTTCGACCAGTTGTTGACGAATACGCTGGGCCATGTTGATCGGGATGGCGAAGCCGATCCCCATGTAGCCACCGCTGCGACTGAAGATCGCGGTATTCATGCCGACCACCCGGCCGTCGAGATCGATCAGCGGGCCGCCTGAATTGCCGGGATTGATCGCGGCGTCGGTCTGGATGAAGTTTTCGTACTCGTTCAGGCCCATGCCGCTGCGGCCCTTGGCGCTGACGATCCCGGCGGTCAGGGTGTGTGAAAGGCCGAAGGGGTTGCCGAAGGCCAGCACCCAGTCGCCGACTTCGAGCTGGTCGGAATCGCTGAAGCGCAGAAAGGGCAGGTCGCTCTCATCGACCTTGATGATCGCGACGTCGGTCGGCGGATCGGTACCGACGATATCGGCCTTGAGCTCGCGTCCGTCGAGCAGGGTGACTGTGACCTGATCGGCCCCACCGACCACATGGTTATTGGTCATGATATAGCCGTCGGCTGAGATGATGAAACCACTCCCCTGACCCATGCTGCGCTGCTTGGGTTGCTGTTGCGGGGTCTGCGGGTGTTGGGGTGGCTGACCAAAAAAGCGGCGGAAAAATTCATCGCCGAAGGGGGAATTGAAGGGGTTGTTGCTCGCCTGTGGCTCGACCTCTTTTTCAACCTTGATAAAGACCACGGCGGGAGAGACCTGCTTGGCGACCTCGCGAAATGCCAGGCCGGTCTGGCGCAGGCTTTCAAGTCCGGCCTTCTGGGCGAATCCCTGGGAGGGGAGCAGCAGGCAGGTCGCGCTGAGGGTCATTAGCAGAAGCATGAGTGCGCGGGTTCTGGGCATTTTCATTGCGGATTACTCCTTGTCACTGTTTTTGTATTTGTAGACCGCCCGGACAAGTTCGATCATCTCATCGATATCGAAGGGCTTGTCGATGGTGTGGGTTGCGCCGAAGCGGATTGCGGTCTGGTGGGTTTTGCTATCGCCAAAGGCCGTCATGCAGATCACCGGCGGGCGTTCCGGTCGATCAAAAAGGGCTTCGAGGACTTCAAGTCCGCTCATGGCCGGCATCCTCAGGTCGGTAATGACGATGTCGGCAGCAGTTGACGCATCATCGATGCCGTTCTCGAGCATTTCGAGGAGGCGCTTGCCGTTGTTGCAGCAGGCGACCGAGAAACCGGCTCGACATAAGGCGAAAGAGAGCAGTTCGCGCAGGGCCTGATCGTCTTCGGCAATCAGTACGCAGGGCGGTCGTTGTTGGTTTTTGGGGAGGGGATGGTTCACGTTGGAACTCCTTGGAAGTAGGTATCTGGCAGTATATACCATTATCTTTCGCAGGAAGTGTGCCGAGATAAGAGTGAGTAGTCACGGGGGCTTATGAATTGCGGCAGCCGGGGCATTTCGCCCCACCGGGGCAGAGTGCCCCTGTCTCAGCTGCTGAGTTTGCGGTAGAGGGTCTTGCGGTCAATGCCGAGAATTTTGGCCGCCAGGCTGCGGTTGCCGTCAACCTGCGCTAAAACCTGGGCGATGTAGGATTGTTCCAGCTCAGCCAGAGTCAGCTCTCCGGTGCCGGGCGGACGGCTTGGCTGGAGGTTCTTTTGCTGCAGGTTTTCGGGCAGATCCTCGATGGTGATCTGGTTGTGGCGACAGAGGGCCAGGGCCCGTTCGATGACGTTGCGCAGTTCGCGGACATTGCCCGGCCAGGACCAGGCGAGCAGGCGGGCTGCTGCGGGCGCGGCCAGCCCCTCGACCTGCTTGTTGACGCGCGGCGCCAGTTCCTGGATGAAGCGGTTGGCGAGCAGCAGAATGTCGTTGCCGCGCTCTGCCAGGGACGAAAGCTGTAGTTCGATGACGTTGAGCCGGTAGAAGAGATCATCGCGAAATTCCCCGCTTGAGACTGCCTCTTTCAGGTCACGGTGGCTGGCGGTCAGAATCCGCACATCGCAGTCGATTTCGCGGCTGCCGCCCAGCGGTCTGACCCGGCGCTCTTCGAGGACGCGCAGCAGCTTCGGTTGCAGGGCGAGGGGCAGTTCGGCCACTTCGTCGAGGAAGAGAGTGCCGCCATCGGCTTCGACAAACAGCCCGCGGCGTTCAATGCGTGCATCGGTGAAGGCGCCTTTCTCGTGACCGAAGAGTTCGCTCTCCAGCAGGGTCTCCGGCAGTGCGGCACAGTTGATGGCGATGAAGCGCCCCTTGCGTCCACTCAGGCGGTGCAGCGCGCGCGCGACCAACTCCTTACCGGTGCCGCTCTCGCCACTGATCAGGACCGAGATTTCGAGCGGGGCCAGACGTTCGATCTGCTCACGCAGCTTGACGATAGACGGACTGTTGCCGATCAGCTCCTGCTGCTGATCCACAGCCTTGATCTGCTCCTTGAGCAGGCGGACCTGGCGGGTCAGGCGACGGTGCTGCAGGGCGCGTTCGAGAGAGATCGCCAGCAGGTCGAGATCGACGGGTTTGGTGATGAAATCGTAGGCCCCGGCCCGCAGGGCAGCGATGGCCGTCTCCAAACTGCCGAAGGCCGTCATGACCAGCACCGGCAGATCGGGCAGGGTCTGTTTAAGGCGGGCACAAAATTCGGTGCCGCTTTCACCCGGCATATTGATGTCGGTCAGGACCAGATCGTAATCAATTTTTCCCATTTTACGTTCGGCGGCAGCGGCGCTGGTGACGCAATCGGCAACCAGACCACGCCGGGTCAGGATCTCCTGCAGCAGGTCGAGGAAGGCTTGATCGTCCTCGATGATCAGGATTCTGCCAGGCGCTTCAGGCATCTTCTTCTCCTGAATCCAGGGGCAGGATCAGGCGGAAGCAGCTTCCATGACCGGGGCTGCTGTCGATCTCGATCTTGCCGCCATGTTCGCTGACGATTCCCTGGGCGATCGAAAGACCGAGTCCTGTTCCCTGGCCAACCTCCTTGGTGGTGAAGAAGGGGTCGAAGAGATGGGCCAGATCTTCGGCTGCGATACCGCTACCATTATCGGTGATGCTGATGCGCAGCTGGGTTTCATCCTCGGGGTGGCGAGCCAGGTCGAGCTGCAACTTGCCGCCGCGCCCCATCGCTTGAATCCCGTTCATCGACAGGTTGAGCAGGACCTGTTGCAGCTGGCTGAGGTCGGCCCTGACCTGTAATGGTTCGGTCGGCAGATTCAGCTCGATCTCGATCCGTTGCTTGTTGGAGATCGGGTGGAGCATTTCGACCACGTTGGCGAGCAGGTCGGCGACCACCACCGGTTGCTTGAGAAGCTCGCCGCGCCGTGCATAGTCGAGGAGCTGGCGCATGATGTTGGTCATCCGTTCGGCCTGCTCACCGATGATTCTGGCTGAGTGGGTTGTTTCGGACTGGCTGAGTTCTTGGCTGGCGATCAGCTTGGCGCGGCCCGATATGACGTTGAGCGGGGTGCCGAGTTCGTGGGCCATACCCGCGGATAATTTTCCGAGGGTGGCGAGGCGTTCGGTGTGACGCAATTTCTCGAGGGACTCGATCTGTTCGCGGGTCGCCTCGTCGTCGGCTTGCTTGGCTGCGGCGAGCTGACCGCGCATCTGTTCGATGGATCCGGCCAGTTTGCCGAGTTCATCGCGGCCCCCCATATCGAGGGCGGTGGTAAAGTC
>JAAXQE010000290.1 GCA_012974425.1 Geopsychrobacter sp. | reverse complement strand
GCCCAGACCCAGCGGGCCTGCAGCTCGGGGCTGAGCAGGTTGCGGCGGCGCAGAAAGCTGATGGCAACATCTTCACCACGGGTTTCCCAGAGATCTGTCACAACAAAGAGTAGTGATTCCCCTAGGTTGCGCGCTTCGCGGCTGAGGTTTTTTTTCAGCTGTTCCCGCTCGCGCTGAATCGACAGATAACTGTAGAGCGAGAAGATCAGGATAATTCCAAGGGTCACGGCGGCGGTAATGCGGATTGTGAGGCGCATGGAAAAGTCCCGGTCTTGAGGAGTCTGCAATTATCCTGCAGTTGTGAATATTTTTGTCAACCTCAAATGTTATCTGCGGCCTATGGGTAAAGGGAGGGGGGCGCCGTGGCCTTTTCGGCAGACAAAGAAGAAGGGCAGGGCCGTCTAGCGAACGGCTTGCTGGCGCTCGGACCGAAATCACAGGTGGGTGAAATATGAAATCTGTTACGGCTCTGGCTGATCGCAGCTGGTCGCAGGAGGCATTTCAAGGCTGACCCGGCCCAGTTTTCCACCACGCAGATCCAGAAGCAGCAGTTCGGCCGCCCGCTGCATATCGACCTCGCCACCTGCGACCAGGCAGCCGCGTTTGCCGCCGATAGTTGCCAGCAAGTCAGTGGTTTCGCCGCTCAGATCTTCGAGCCTATAGCGCTCTTTTACGCGCTGCGGGTAGGCCTCGACCAACCAGGCGAGGGCGAAGAGGGCGATCTCAGCCTGATCATAGGCGTTCTTGCTGATGGCTCCGCTGGTGGCCAGACGCTGTGCCGCGTCTTGATCTTCGAGGTGTGGCCAGAGCAGTCCCGGGGTGTCGTAGAGCAGGATACCATTGCGCAGGTCGATCTGCTGCTGGCAGGTGGTGATCGCCGGTTTGTCACCGACGCGCGCCATCTTCTTGCCGGCCAGGGTGTTGATCATGGTCGACTTGCCGACATTCGGAATGCCGACAATCATGATGCGCAGCGGGCGCCCCGGCTTGCAGCGCTTGGGGACCAGGCTGCGGCAGAGTTTCTGCAGACTTGAGGACGCCGCACGGGTTTTAGCCGAGAGCGGCAGGGCCTTGACCCCCTCTTCCTGTTCGAAATATGCCTTCCAGGCCTTGGTCGCGGCGGGGTCGGCCAGATCTTCCTTGTTCAGGACCCGCACGAATGGCCGCCGCCCGCGCAACTCCTGCAGCACCGGATTGGCGCTACTCTGGGGCAGACGGGCGTCGAGGATTTCAACAATCAGGTCGATATTCTTGACCAGATCTTCGATCAGTTCACGGGCCTTTTTCATGTGGCCCGGATACCAGGTGATCAGCATTATTTTATATTCTCCAGTGCGAAGGGCGCAATGTATCATGAAAGCCTGTAGCAGGCTATTTTTCGAGGGGCAGGCCTTTTTTACGGTAACCGTGCATGTGACCAGTGAGCTGTTCGGTGTTCTTGAAACCGAGCAGGCCGAGCATCCCTTTGGCCAGCACCGCTCGCGGACCATGCTCACAGGTGATCACCAGCAGCGCTTGTTGATCCTTGGGTAATTTTTTTCGGCTCAACAACAGGCTGTAGACCGGCAGGTTCAAAGACCCCGGAATGTGACCGTTGCGGTACTCGAAGCTGGTGCGCACATCAACGACGAGGGTTGGGGTCTTCGATTTGAGCTGTTTGGCGAGTGCTTCCGGTTTCATCTCTATGGCCTAATTAAGCAGGTACTTGCCGACCCAGTTCTTGGAGAACTGGAAGGCGGTGCGTCCGCAACGCTTGGTTTTTTCCTGCGACCATTTGATCGCAGCCATCTCCAACTCTTTGGTCATGGGGATCTCCTGACCAAGCTGCTCAGAGAAGCGCTCGATACAGAGTTTGACCGCTTCGAGGTAGCGATCCTGCGAGAAGACATGGAAGGGGACCCAGAGGCCGAAGCGATCAGAGAGCGAACTCTTCTCCTCCTGAATCTCACTCTGCTGCATCTCACCCTTGACGTATTTGCCGCCGAGATGATCACCCTCATACTCGGGGAGCAGGTAGCGGCGATTACTGGTAACGTAGATCAGCACGTTCTCCGGGGCCGAATAGACTGAACCGTCGAGGGAGCTCTTGAGCATCTTGTAGGAGAGTTCCCCCATTTCAAAGGTCAGGTCATCGCAGAGCATGATGAAGCGATAAGGCTGATCCTCGACGGCGGAGAAGATTTCCGAGATATAGATCAGGTCCTCTTTTTCGACCTGAATAACCCGCAAGCCCTGGTTGCCGTATTCGTTGAGCAGCGCCTTGACGATCGATGATTTGCCGGTCCCGCGTGAACCCCAGAGCAGGGCGTTGTTGGCTGGCAATCCTTTCAGAAACTGGCGGGTGTTGTTGATCATGGTGATTTTTTGATCTTCAACGCCGAGCAATTGATCGAGCCGGGTGTTATCGGTGACCTTGACCGGCTCAAGATAACCGGAGAAGGAATGGCGGCGCCAGTTGGCGGCATGGCAGGTCGACCAGTCAACCGGTTTGGCGACCTTGGGAAGCAGCATTTCTACTGAACCGAGCACGCGTTCAAGCTGGGCGATAACTTCGGGCTTGAGATTCATCATCGATCTTTACTCTCTTTTTGTTAAAGCGAACGAAAAGGGCTGATAAAACGGTGGTCTTGTATACGTCAGCTGTGGGGTGGCTGTCAATAAACCCTTATTAATCCAGACTTTGTGGGTGAGGATTAAGGCTGGTGGCCGTGTCATACTATCGCGGGTCGACTATGGAAATACCTGGCGGGTAAACCTTTCGCTGCGTCCTGCGTCTAATGGATATGGACCGAGCTGTGAACTGTAAAGAATAAAGGACTCACTGTGTGACCAGCGTTGACAGCCTGCGGGGCGGTGAGTACTCTCGCCTGATGCGACCAGCAACCGAAAAAATATTGATCGATCAGGCGCGTACCGGTCAGGAACAGGCCTTTGCGCAATTGATCGAGGGGCATACTGAGAGGATCATCGGCCTGGCTTGGAGGCTGGTCGGCCAACGTGAAGAGGCCGAAGAGATCGCTCAGGAAGCATTTTTGCGGTTGTATAAATCCCTGGCGACCTTTCGTGCTGAGAGCAGTGTCGCTACCTGGCTCTATCGCACCGTGACCCGTTTGGCGATCGATCATCTGCGCCGCGAAAAACTAAAGCGCAAGCTGTTCTTTTTTCGCGGCGGCGCGGAACAGTCATTCGATCCCCTCGAAATGGTCGCTGATCCAGCCGCATCGCCGCGTGATCAGTTGATCGCTCGTGAGACTGCTGGCCAGATGCAGCAGGTTTTGAACCGATTGCCGCCGCGCCAGAAGGCAGTTTTTGTGCTGCGCCACCTTGAAGGACTCCCCCTCAAGGAGATCGCAGCGACTCTCGGGATCGAAGAGGGGACCGCCAAGGCCCATCTGCATCGGGCGGTCAGCCAGTTTCGTCAAGAATTTCGCAACTCCAGGGAGGAGTCGCCATGACCGATAAAAAAATTTGTAATGATGAGCTGTTGACCCTTTATTACTACCAGGAGATCGGAGTGTCCGAGAGCCACGCGCTGGAACAGCATCTGCTCAGCTGCGCGCCCTGCAGAGCGGCACTGGACGAGTTAGGCGCGAGCCTTGCGGCCGTGCCGCAGCGCAGCTTGACGCTCAGCACGGGCCAGCAGCAGCAGTTTTCGGCAGGGGTACTCCAGCGTGCCCGGCAGCCTCGGGGTTTGCGGCTGAGCCACTGGGGAACCGGTCTCGCAGTCGCAAGCGCACTGGGCTTGCTGGTTGTGTTGCTGCGGCCGATCGAGCAGCCGGCTAGCCTTGTCCCCGGCGTACCCGCTGGCGCCGCGCTGGCCGAACTTGAGGTGCTGGAGCAGTTTGAGCTGCTTCAGGAGTTTGATCTGTTGCAGAATCTCGAATTGTTGCAGGAGTTGGGATGAGGGGGTTGAAACAGCTTCTGGTCTGCATGTTCCTGCTGTTCGGAGCCCTGGCCAGCGTTGCTGCTCAGGAGCACGCAGGCGACCCCACGCTGTTCTTGAGTGCCGAAGATCAGGAGTTGGTGGAGATGCTGGAGCTACTCGAAATGCTGGAGCTGTTGACCGAACTGGAAGATGTCGCGGCCCTGGAGGAGAACCAATGAAAAGTCGCATTTTGATTTTATTGATAACCGCTCTGCTGGCTTTACCGCTCTACGCTCAGGCAACAGAGCCCGCTGCTGCGGCTGTGCAGCGCTGGCAACAGCTCACGGCAGAGCAGCGCGAGCAATTGCGCGAGCGTTATCAGCAGTTCAAGGGGCTGCCCGTCGCCGAACAACAACAGCTGCGGCAAAGGTTGGAGGAATTTCGCCAACTCCCGCCTGAGAAGCAGCAGCGGCTCAAACAGAGTTTCGGACGTTGGAAAGAACTCCCTGCCGCGCAGCGTCAGAAACTACGGGAACTGAACAGGCGGTTGCGTGAACTCGCTCCTGAACAACGCCAGGAACTGCGCAAGCAAGCACGCGAGCTGCGTGAATTACCGGCGAAGGAGCGCATGGAGCGGCGCCACGAGTTACGCGAACGTTTTTTCGATCGCAGCATGCGGCGCAGGCACTAACTGCACCATATATTGAAGTGAAAAACCGGGCTTGCCCGGTTTTTTTTGTAAATGTTGCAG
>JAAXQE010000294.1 GCA_012974425.1 Geopsychrobacter sp. | reverse complement strand
CCCCCCTCATCCGGCCTACGGCCACCTTCTCCCTCATGGAGAAGGGTCTAAAAAAATATGTACTATTTGAGGGACTTTCAGTCCCTGCAGGAACCTATGCACTTTCAGTGCATAGTGGTTCAGTGCTCTAGATACAGCAAAACGCCCCTGCGGCATGCTGCAGGGGCGTTTTGCTGTTTTACCTCGGGAATTTCTTGAGCTTGAGCCCCGAGAGCTCTTCGACAAAACGCACGACCTGATAGCTATAGCCGTACTCGTTGTCATACCAGACATAAAGAACGCAGCGGTTGCCATCGACGATAGTGGCCAGGGAGTCGACCACACCAGCATAACGTGAGCCGACCATGTCGCTTGAGACCGCATCTGGCGAGTTGGTGAAGTCGATCTGTCCCTGCAGTGGCGAGTTCAGCGAGACGTCACGCAGGTAGGTATTGATCTCTTCGATACTGGTCTCTTTGCTAAGGCTCAGATTGAGGATCGCCAGTGAGACATTCGGGGTCGGCACGCGGATCGCGTTGCCGGTCAGTTTTCCGGCGAGTTCCGGCAGAACCTTGGCGACCGCTTTAGCCGCACCCGTTTCGGTGATGACCATATTCAGTGGTGCACTGCGACCCCGGCGGTTTTTATTGTGATAGTTGTCGATCAGGTTCTGATCGTTGGTGTAGCTGTGGCAGGTCTCGACATGACCGTTGACGATGCCGAACTGGTCGTTGATCGCCTTGAGGACCGGCACGATCGCATTGGTTGTGCAGCTGGCCGCCGAGAAGATCTGCTCGCCTGCCTTTATATCGTGATTGTTGACACCGTAGACAACGTTAGGGATATCCCCCTTGCCCGGAGCGGTCAGCATGACCTGCGAGACGCCCTTGGCTTGCAGGTGTCGGCCCAATCCTTCACGGTCGCGCCAGATGCCGGTGTTGTCGATGACAATGGCATTGTTGATGCCGTATTGGGTGTAGTCGATTTTATCGGGGGCGTCGGCGTAGATGATGCGGATCATGTTGCCGTTGGCGATGATCGCATTCTCCTCTTCGTCTACCCTGATTGTTCCTTCAAAGTGCCCATGCACCGAGTCGCGGCGCAGCAAGCTGGCGCGTCTCATCAGGTCGTCGTCACTCCCTTTTCTGACCACCGCTGCGCGCAGGCGCAGTTTATTGCCGCCACCGGCCTGGGCAATCATGATCCGCGCCACCAGGCGGCCGATGCGGCCGAAGCCGTAGAGCACCACATCGCGTGGTTCACTCAGCTGATGCGACTTTCCGGTGTTGAGTGGAGCCAGCTCTTTCGCGATAAAGGCATCGATGTCGCTGATCTGTTGCTCCTGAATGGCGATCGCCAGCTTGGCCAGATCGATCCGCCCCGGAGCCAGGTCGAGCTTTTCAATCGCTTGCAGAATCGGAGCGGTGTCGGTGACCCAGAGTTCTTTTTCGATGATCTGGCGGGCAAAGCGGTGGGCGCGCAGAATGTCAATCGTCGACTGGTGAACCAGGGAGCGGTCGAAGATGGTGCAGATGACTTCACGGTCGCGATAGAGCCGGCCGATGGCAGGGATCATCGCTTCGGCAAGTTCTTCACGCTGTTTCCAGTCTTTGAAATATTGGTCGTCTTTTTCAGCAGCCATGTGACAGGGCCCTTTCGCTGTAACAGTGCCTTAAGGGCACAGGGTGGAGGAGGTGAAAAGTTGTTATTTCTCATTGGTTTCATCCCGCTTCGGCGCCAAGGCCGCCGGTATACTAATCGAAATGGCGAGGGGATGCAATACCACTATAGTGTCGGCCTGGTTGTATCGCTTAGCTCTTTCGAGGTATTCGCGGGTGTAGTACTGGACAACCTGCGATTCTGCTGATATGAATAATCGCTGGATATAGGATGATCTTTGGAGTGTCTGGACCGATTTTAACCGAGACATAGGAGCGGAGATATATGAGTAAGACTGTTGATTACAAGGAGCTAGGGCTGGTCAACTCGCGTGACCTGTTCCGCAAGGCGGTTGCTGGCGGCTATGCGATCCCGGCGTATAATTTTAATAACCTTGAACAGTTGCAGGCCATAATTATCGCCTGTGCCGAAACCCGTTCACCGGTCATTGTTCAGGTCAGTAAGGGCGCACGCAACTACGCCAACGCAACCATGCTCAGGTATATGGCGATGGGCGCGGTTGAAATGGCGCGCGAGATGGGGGTTGAGCTGCCGATCGTGCTGCACCTTGATCATGGTGATTCCTTTGAGCTGTGTAAATCATGCATCGACTCGGGATTCTCTTCGGTCATGATCGATGGTTCACATCTGTCATACGCCGAGAACGTTGCCCTGACGCGCCGGGTTGTGGAGTATGCCCATCCGCGTGACGTGACGGTTGAGGGTGAGTTGGGGGTGTTGGCCGGGATTGAGGATGAGGTTGTGGCCGAAGAATCGACCTATACCCAGCCCGAAGAGGTTCAGGATTTCGTTGAGAAGACCGGAGTCGACTCGCTGGCGATCTCGATCGGGACCAGCCACGGCGCATTCAAGTTCAAGCTGAAGGAGGGGGAGTCAGCCCCGCCCTTGCGCTTCGATATCCTGGCGGAGATCGAGAAGCGGATCCCCGGCTTCCCCATCGTTCTGCATGGCGCCAGCAGTGTCGTCCCCGCCTATGTTGAGCTGATCAACCAATACGGCGGACAATTAGATGGTGCCGTCGGCGTCTCCGAAGATCAACTGCGGCGGGCGGCCAAGAGTGCGGTCTGTAAGATCAATATCGATTCCGATGGCCGTTTGGCGATGACGGCCAAGGTCCGTGAGTTTTTGACCAATAACCCCGCTGAGTTTGACCCGCGCAAGTATCTCGGTGCTGCCCGCAGTGAATTGGTTGAACTGATCAAGCACAAGAATGAAGCCGTGCTCGGTAGCGCTCAGAAGGCTTAGGCTAAAAAAGGGAAAAGGTGGATAGGGCGGGTCAGAGATGACCCGCCCTATTTTTTTATGGAGATCAGAAAATTTAGAAGCTCACCGGGAGGAGCAGGATCTCTGCGCCACGTTGCAGGCTGATGTCAAGCTCTTCACCGCTGTGCATGTTCATCAGCAGGTAGAGCAGGTCAAAACGATCATGCAGGCGCAAGTCATCTGCCTGCAGCAGCAGGTCGCCCTTTTCGATGCCGGCCTTCTCAGCGCTGGAGCCTGGCATCACCATCTTGACCATCACGCCCTGCGGATCCTCTTCGATGGCAACCCCGAGTTTGACCCCTGTCCCTATTTTTTCATATGCGGTCAGTTTCAGGTAGTCCCAGGCCAGCAACGGGAAGCCTGGCATACGCACATCCATCAATTGTGCTTCACGTTCCTTGGGGATGTCGATTTCACGCGAGCCGATCAGCAGGTAGGAGACCGGCAGACGCCGGTGCAAACGACGTGGAATGCCGAAACCGTGACGCACGTGATTGCCCCCCGCGACCACCAGGACCTGCCGCTCCTTCCCCTCGGGGCTTTGCAGGTAGCTCGCCAGGTTCTGCGCCATGGTTTCGTCCCACAGGGTCTGGATGCGGATGAAACCGTCAATCAGCGCCTTGCCCATGCTGTGGCCACTGTAGATTGTCTCCGCCATCGCCCGCTGATAGGGGTCCTGAAAATCGAGTTCTGGAATCTGGGCGCGTAACTCCTCGGGGAGCTCATCCAGCGGGGTTCGTCCGACCTTGCGGACTAATGCTTTGGGGGCATTCAGCGCGATCACCGGGATCTGGTTGTCGCGGCAGAACCTGAGGAGTTCTCGATAGAGGGCGTAGTTCATCTGCCAATTGGTAAACCAGTCGACCTCGCGCAGAAATTCCTTCTCCTCAAACTCTCCGGCGATCCAGCGATCCAGGACCGGTTGCTGCTCCGGGGTGAACATCTCCATCCCCAGAGCCAGTTTGCCCGGATTCTTCTGCTGCAGGCCCTGCAGGATGTCGAGTTGCAGGCGGTGGGAGGCGGGGTTGTCATGGGTCTCGCCGACGAAGATAACCCGCGTATCGCCGATCGCTGTCAGCATCTCTGCCGGCTCAACTTTGTGACCGGTTGCCAGATGAAACAGGTCGCCAACCCGCGGCTCTGTAAGCGGGTAGGGCGATTCGGGGTTGCCGATCAGTCGCGGGCTGCTGCAGGCAGTCAGTGAGAGAAGGACAAGAGCGA
>JAAXQE010000293.1 GCA_012974425.1 Geopsychrobacter sp. | reverse complement strand
AAAGGAGAGCGATTATGAGCAAAGTATTGATAATTGGTGCTGGTGGTGTGAGCCGGGTGGTGGTGCATAAATGTGCCCAGCGTCCCGATATCTTCTCTGCGATTACGCTGGCCTCGCGCACCCTCTCCCGGTGTGAGGATATTGCCGCCGAGATCAAGAATATCAAGGTCGCGACCGCTCAGGTCGATGCCGACGATGTGCCGCAACTGGTGGCCCTGATCAAGCAGGAGCAGCCGCAGTTGGTGCTCAACGTCGCGCTCCCTTATCAGGATCTGACTATCATGGATGCCTGCCTTGCGACCGGTGTCGACTATCTCGACACCGCCAATTATGAACCCCTCGATACGGCGCACTTTGAATACAGCTGGCAGTGGGCCTACCAGGAGCGCTTCAGGCAGCAGGGGATCATGGCCCTCTTGGGGAGCGGCTTCGATCCGGGCATGACCAACGTCTATACCGCGCTGGCGGCGAAAAATTACCTCGATGAGATCGAGGAGCTCGACATTATCGATGCCAATGCCGGCAACCACGGGCTGCCCTTTGCGACCAACTTTAATCCGGAGATCAATATCCGCGAAATAACCGCCCCTTGCCGTCACTGGGAAGACGGGCGTTTCGTCGAGACTCCGGCCTTGTCGACCAAGCGCAGTTTCGACTTCCCCGAGGGGATCGGGGCGATGAATATCTATCGCCTCTATCACGAGGAGATGGAGTCGCTGGTCAAGCATTTCCCGAGTATCAAGAAGGCCCAGTTCTGGATGACCTTCTCCGACAACTATCTCAAGCATCTCGAGGTGTTACAGAATGTCGGCATGACCCGGATCGACGAGGTCGAATTCGCCGGGCAGAAGATTGTGCCGATCCAGTTTTTGAAGGCGTTGCTCCCCGATCCCGCGACCCTCGGGCCCCTGACCAAGGGGAAGACCTGCATCGGCGTCATCGCCCGCGGCAAGAAGGATGGCCAGCGCAAGCAGGTTTACATCTATAATATCTGCGACCACGAGGCCTGCTACGCCGAGACCAATTCCCAGGCGATCAGCTACACCACCGGCGTGCCGGCGGTGACCGGTGCGATCATGATGCTGAATAAGACCTGGCACGCGCCGGGGGTGTGGAACATGGAGCAGTTCGATCCCGAGCCCTTTCTGGCCGAGGTCGGACCCATGGGGCTGCCGTACACCATCATCGAAGGAGAATGGCCTCAGTTGTAAGAAACGCCATATTTGCGCCCTGACGGCGCCGGATCCTGCGGGGGCACCCTCGACGTAGCGCTGCTACGCCTCTGTCGCCTCCTCGGCTCCGACGCCATCATCATCACAAATCTGACTTTTCCGGGCAGAGGGGGCAGAATGTTTTGTCTTAATTTGACGTAAAATCCGCATCCCGGGTGCTGTAGTTTTAGATTGAAGGATAGAATCGAATTGACCGGTATCGACATCGACAAAATTTTGCAGCTCGCTCCATCGCCGGCCTATGTGGTCGATCTGGGGCGCTTGCGGCATAACCTGGCTATTCTTGAGGATGTGCAGCGCCGCAGCGGGGCGAAGATCCTGATGGCGCTCAAGGCGTTTTCCATGTGGCAGACCTTTCCGCTGCTGCGCAAGAGTCTGCAGGGGGTCTGTGCTTCCTCCCCCTGGGAAGCGCGCCTGGGGCGTGAAGAGTTCGGTGGCGAGGTTCATTCATTTGCCGCGGCTTTCAAAGAGAGCGATGTTGCCGAACTGCTGAAAATCTCCGATCACCTGGTATTTAATTCGTTCAACCAGTTTGAGCGCTTCCGGCCGCTCTGGGAGCAGGCGGCCGGCCGGGTCTCGATCGGTCTGCGGGTTAACCCTGAGCATTCCGAAGGGGCGACCGAGATCTACGACCCCTGTGCGCCCAACTCGCGCCTCGGGATTCCGCGCCGTGAGTTTGAGGGGAAATCACTGGTCGGGGTCGAGGGTCTGCACTTTCATACCCTGTGTGAGCATCTGTTTGAACCGCTGGCGCGCACCGCTGAAGTCTTCGAGGAGAAGTTCGCTGAATTTCTGCCGGGGCTGAAGTGGCTTAATTTTGGCGGTGGCCATCATATTACCCGCGCAAACTATGACATCGATGGGCTGATCGCGTTGATCAAACACTTTCGTGAAAAGTATGGGGTTGAGGTCTATCTCGAGCCCGGCGAAGCGGTGGTGATCGGCACCGGTCTGTTGGTCGCTGAAGTGCTCGATCTGATCGACAATCCGCTGCCGACCGCGATTCTGGATGTTTCGGCCACCTGCCACATGCCGGATGTGCTGGAGATGCCCTATCGGCCTGAAGTTTGGGGTGGGTCAGATCCAGCAGTGCAGGCGCACCCTTATCGGCTGGGTGGTCCTTCCTGTCTGGCCGGTGATATCATCGGCGACTGGTCGTTTGCGCAACCGCTGCAGGCGGGTGACCGCTTGGCCTTTCTCGATATGGCCCACTACAGCATGGTGAAAACCAGCACCTTTAACGGCATTCAGCATCCGCACCTCTGTACCTATGAACCGGAGACCGGCGAGTTGAAGGTGGTGCGCAGTTTTACCTACGCGGATTTCCGCAGCAAGTTGTCGTAAGACTTGCCCTTAATACGGGGCGTTAACCATGATAGCAAGGCAGGGACACTATGGAAAAATGGTCGATCAAGGATTCTGCCCGAATCTATAATCTGGATAACTGGGGTGATGGTTTCTTCTCCATCAACAAGAAGGGGCACGTCTGTGTCCACCCCTCACCGAATTCGAAGAATTCGATCGACCTGCGCACCCTGGTCGATGATCTGATTAAGCGCAAAATAAAAGCTCCGATTCTATTGCGTTTCATGAATGTGCTGCAGGGGCGGATCTCCGCGATCAGTAAGGCCTTCAAGAACGCCATCGAGGCCAACGATTATCCGGCGGGCTATCAGACCTTCTACCCGATCAAGGTGAATCAGCAGCGCCAGGTGGTCGAGGCGATTACCGAGTTCGGCAAGAAGCACAATATCGGCCTCGAGGTCGGTTCCAAGCCGGAACTGGTGGCCGCGATCTCCTTTGCGACCGGCAAGAACCTGGCGATCATCTGTAATGGCTACAAGGATAATGACTTCATTGAGACCGTCCTCTATGCCAACCGGATCGGCTACGACATCACGCTGGTGGTCGAGAAACTCTTCGAGCTGGAGAAGATCATCGCGCTCTCGAAGAAGCTCGGGATCTCGCCGAAGCTGGGGATCCGGGTCAAACTCTCTGCGCGGGGGACGGGGAAGTGGGCGACTTCCGGTGGCAGTGAGGCCAAGTTCGGGCTGAAGATCTCGGAACTGCTTGCGGCGATCGAACTGCTGCGCGAGAACGACCTGCTCGACCGGGTCAAACTGCTCCATTTCCATATCGGCAGCCAGATTACCAAGATCGACAAGATCAAGACCGCCCTGAGTGAGGGGGCGCGCATCTACGCCGAAATGGTCAAGATGGGGGTTGGCCTCGAGTATCTCGATATCGGTGGTGGCCTGGGGGTCGATTATGACGGCTCGAAGTCGAGCTACTTCTCGAGTGTCAATTATTCGGTTGAGGAGTACGCCAGTGATGTCATCTACCAGATCAAGAATGTCTGCGATGCGGCCGGCGTCCCCTGTCCGAACGTCATCTCGGAATCGGGCCGCGCGATCGTTGCGCATTATTCGGTGCTGGTGACCAACATTCTCAACACCAACACCCAGAATGCACTGCCCGACTATGAAGAGGTTCTCGAGCAGACCGATGATCTCTCGCCAACCGTTATGAAGCTCCGCGACATCTACCGCAGCCTCGATCGCCACTCGCTGCGCGAAGATTATCACGATACCCTGCAGTTGATTCAGGAGGCGGTGAGTCTCTTTACCCTCGGTTACCTGACCCTGTCTGATCGCGCGCTGGCCGAGTGGTTGTGTAACAAGATTTTTATCAAGATCAATGCGATCGTCGCGCGGCTTAAACCTATTCCCGAAGAGCTACAGACCTTTCAGTTGTCGCTGCGCGAGACCTATTTTGCGAACTTTTCACTCTTTCAGTCGGTCCCCGATTCCTGGGCGATCGATCAGCTCTTCCCGATCGTGCCGATTCAGCGCCTTAATCAGAAACCGGATGTGATGACAACCATTGCCGATATCACCTGCGATTCGGATGGTGCGGTGAGCAGCTTTGTCGGTGAGCATGGCCGAACCGAGTTCCTGCCGCTGCACAAGGTGCGGAATGATGAAGATTACTATATCGGATTCTTCATGATCGGTGCCTATCAGGAGATTCTGGGAGATATGCACAATCTGTTCGGCGACACCAACGCGGTGCATATCACGTTCAACCAGAAGACCAATTACAAGATCGATACTGTGATCAATGGTGATGCGACCTGGGAGAGCTTGAAGTACGTGCAGTATAAGGGGCCGGAGATCCTCAAGCAGGTGCGTGATGCCTTAGAGAAGAACGTTGCCTCGCGCAAGGTCTCTTTTGAGGAGACCAGCCACTTTATCGAACTGCTCGACAAGGTGCTGACCTCTTATACCTATCTGGGTGAGTAGGCAGGGCACGAAATTACCCGGTGCACAG
>JAAXQE010000292.1 GCA_012974425.1 Geopsychrobacter sp. | reverse complement strand
TTGACGAGCGATCAGGCGCTCTGTTTGACCTCTTTACGTTCATTCATCACCTTGTAGGCGCAGAGCGAGCCACACATGGTGCAGGCGCCATGCTCTTCGTCGACCCCGGATTCGGCCCGCAGGCGTCTGGCTTTTTCCGGATCGATCGCCAGCTCGAACTGCTTTTTCCAGTCGAGTTCCTTGCGCGCCTTGGCCATGGCGTTGTCCTTCTCGATGGCACCGGGCAGCCCCTTGACGATATCGGCGGCGTGAGCGGCAATGCGCGCGGCCATGACCCCTTCGTGGACGTCTTCAACCGTCGGCAGACGCAGGTGCTCACTCGGGGTCACATAACAGAGGAAGTCGGCCCCGGCCGCTCCGGCGATCGCGCCGCCGATGGCCGAGGTGATGTGGTCATAGCCGGGCGCAATGTCGGTTACCAGTGGACCGAGCACGTAGAAGGGGGCGCCGTGGCAGATCCGCTTCTGCAGTTTGATGTTGGCTTCGACCTGGTCGAGCGGCACGTGGCCCGGTCCTTCGATCATCACCTGGATACCCGCCGCCTGGGCGCGCTGGGTCAACTCCCCGAGTACGATCAACTCATGAATCTGGGCGCGATCGGTCGCATCGGCCAGACAGCCGGGACGGAATCCGTCCCCCAGCGAGAGGACCGCGTCGTAGGGGCGGACCAGTTCGAGCAGCCGGTCGAAGTATTCATAGAGCGGGTTTTCGGCGTCGTTGTGCAGCATCCATTCAACCGTGAAGGAGCCGCCGCGCGAGACCACTTCCATGATCCGCCCTTCCTTCTCCATGCGCGCCACGGTCTCACGGATAACGCCGCAGTGCACGGTGATGAAGTCGACTCCGTCATCGAGGTGTTTCTTGACCCCGGCGAAGATATCTTCAACGCTCATGTCGACGATCGGCTTGCCCTGATTGAGAACCGCATCGCAGGCCGCCTGATAGAGCGGCACACTGCCGATACAGAGATCGGTTTCGGCGATCACCGCGGCGCGGATTTCATCGATCGGTCCACCGGTCGACAGGTCCATCAGGGCGTCGGCGCCAGCTGCCTGCGCAACCTTGGCCTTCTCCAGCTCCTTGTCGATGCTGGTGTCGTCCTGGCTGGTGCCGATGTTGGCATTTGTTTTGGTACGCAGGCCTGCACCAACGGCCAGGGGTTTTCCACCCTTGTGCTTGTTGTTCAGGCAGATAACGGCAGTTCCTGCCGCAATCTTCTGGCGCAGCAATTCCGGTTCGATGCCTTCGATCTGCGCCGCCTGGCGTACAAGATCACTGATCTGCCCTTTGCGGGCCATCTCAAGTTGAGTCATGGTCTCCTCGAAAAAAGAGCAGCGCCTCAGTTTTCATGGCGCTGCTGCTATGAAATTGGTTGATTCCGTCACGGATTTTAGCTGTAATTAGCCACTTTTACATATATTTGCTGCACAGCATAAAGGGCCAGGGTCTGTCAGGTCAACTCTGTTGCGTAAAATAGCGGAAGGCCGCTTCAACGTGGTTGACCGGACCATGCCCTTTGCCGCATTGAACGGAGGTCGCAATCGACAGATCGATAAATTTTTTCGCCTCTTCGACCGCTCTGAGCAGTGGCAGTCCCTGGGCCAGAAAGGTTGCGATGGCTGCTGAAAAGGTACAGCCGGTGCCATGCGTGTTCCTGGTTTCGATGCGCTCCGAGCGCAGCTCGTGCCTCTCGTCGCCGATCAGGAGCAGATCGACCGCATCATCTTGCTTGAGGTGTCCACCCTTCATCAGGACATTGCGCGCGCCAAGGCCCTGAAGCAGCCGCCCGGCCTTTTCCATCTCGGCCAGATTTCTGACTGGGGAGCCGGTGATCTTTTCGGCCTCAGGCAGGTTGGGGGTGAGCAGGTAGGTTTGCGGCAGCAACTGTGAGAGCAAACTGTCCAGAGCCTCTTCATCGAGGAGCGGGGCCCCGCCCTTGGCAACCATGACCGGATCGACCACGGCCAGCAGGTGACGGTCTCTGATTGCACGTGAAACCCGCGAAACCGTGCCACCCCAGCTGAGCATGCCGGTCTTGACCGTGTCGGTGCCGATGTCATCGAGTACCGCATTGAGCTGTTCGGTCACAAAGTCGGCCTCGATCGGCAGTATCCCCCTGACCCCCAGGGTGTTCTGGGCGGTTAGGGCGGTGATGACGCTACTGCCGTAGCTGCCGAGCAGGCTGATTGTTTTCAGGTCGGCCTGGATCCCGGCGCCACCGCCACTATCCGATCCGGCAACTGTCAGGACCCGGCCCTGTGGGCGCTCAAGCCTTCGATTGAAGAGCAGGGTAATTT
>JAAXQE010000074.1 GCA_012974425.1 Geopsychrobacter sp. | reverse complement strand
CCATAGATTTGAGAGCAGGCGGTCACTAGGTCAAAGTGTCCTGAGTTGCAGGGTTTGCGGGAGAACCCAAGTCCCCATCACAAATACATCTAAAAACAATATGGTACAACTTGCAAGACAGTCGTTTTGGCCCTGGGTCAATTAACAAAGAGGGACACTTCTCGAATTAAGGCAGCCAAAGGGTCTCTCGGCGAAGGGAGCCCTTTACTCGTTTCAAGGCAGAGGAATCCCATCCCAAGTCAGCCCTTCAAACAACCTCCTTTTCCTTTCTATTGCTGCGCCACGTACCGCCACTTGACGTCGTAACCATTTTTCCGAACCACAACAAAATGAGGTAGACCGGGCTTTGCACGTCAGGTCGATGTCGGTGAGGACGAATATATCATGGCATTGATTCCTTGCTATGGCGTGATATTCTCGACTAGACAGGGGGCGCTGAAGCTTCATGGGGGACACCGATGGCAACTCGCCGGTCGATCTGCAAAATTCTGGGCCTGGCCGGACTCTCGGCAGTACTAGGCAAGCGCTCCGCTTTGGCTCTGCTCTCTCCCAAGCCCAAGCGCGAAGAGCGGCCGAAGATCGCCCTCAACCGTTTTCTCGACGGGGACAAGGCGCTGGTCGGAATCGCAACCGGCAGCGGGCCCAAAGAGATGATCACCGAGGCGCTTGGTCTAATCGGCGGCCTGGAGAGGCTGGACGTCAGGGGCAAACGGGTTCTGGTCAAGCCCAACGTGGTTTCGCGCAAACCCCACCCGTCGACCACCAATCCCGCCGTGGTCGAGGCGATGGTCCGCATCCTCTATGAGGCCGGAGCCGGTGAGGTCGTGGTCGGAGACATGTCGGCACTGCTGACACTCTCCACGTTGCGCAACATGAAGAAAAACGGCATCGCCCAGGCCGCTGAGAGGGCCGGAGCTAAGGTGGTCGCCTTCGAGGACCATGGCTGGGTGAGTGTGGATCTTGCCGGGTCGCGGTATCTCGACAGGGCCTATGTGACCGAGTGGCTCTACGATGTCGACCTGGTGGTCAATCTGCCGGTGATCAAGACGCACCGCTCGGCCAGCTACTCCATCTGCCTGAAGAACTTCATCGGCTGCACCCACCTGCGGCAGCGACCCTATCTAGTTGATCCGTCCCACTGGGAAGAGCTGGTGGCCGAGTTTAACTTGGCTTGGCGACCCGCCCTCAACATCGTCGATGGCACCGTGAGCATGGTGGCGGGCGGTCCCTGGGAGGGGACGCCGGCGCCGACCAATCTGGTCATTGCCAGCGGTGATCTGGTGGCGGCCGACATCGTCGGGCTGGGAGTGATCAAGGCCCACGACCTCTGGGAGAAGGTAGCCGGCAAGGATGTCTGGCAGCAGAGGCAGATCCGCCGGGCCCTGGAACTCAAGATCGGCCATGGCAGGGAGCAGATCGAACTGCGGGCCGGAACGGGGGACGGGGCCTTTGCTGACCTCTTACAGAAGGTCCGGCTGCACACTCGCATTTAGCCTCCCATTATGAAGCAAAGGCATAAGATGAAAATCAAGATAAAACGCGTGTACGAAAAGATTGATCCATCTGATGGCATGAGGATCTTGGTAGATCGCCTTTGGCCCCGCGGGCTATCGAAAGAGAAGGCAAAAATCGACTATTGGGCAAAAGCTATTTTCCCTTCGACGGAGCTCCGTCGGTGGCATAAGTACTCCTCTGACGAATTGTCAGATTTTGAAGATAAATATTTCAAAGTGTTGAACGACAATCCAGAAGGCGTCAAAGAACTCCTTCAATATGTAAAAGAGGGGCAAGTTACCTTTGTATACAGCTCAAAAAAACAACATTTAAACAACGCCATCGCATTGAAAGAATACTAAGAGTCAATGGTATAGGGATTAGGCGTCATAACCAATCGCTGCACTCGGACGGTGGACCTTCCTCTGATAAAGCAGACATCGCAACCTAACAAGCTGATTTCCCATAAATCACCATCTATCAGACACCAAAACGGCCAACCTCAAAAAAGGGGTTGGCCGTTCTTATTTATCAGGAAATTCAGAAATCAAAAACTTTGTCTCAGAGGACCACTCAATTAGTGGTAACACTACTTTTGAGACAGATTCTCAATTTATTTGCATATTCTGATAAAATCCGCCAGTCATCTATCAAAGTGTTCTGATTTTCAATACAATTAACCTTATTGTTTCACATCACCAACCGATTCAACCAAACTCGGAAGTCCCAATCGGATGGAGAGTCAATATGAAGCAGACGAGATATTTTGCACTTTACATGATCGCCACTTGTGCCTTTGTTTCAGGATTTTGCACCGTTGCATACGCTGAGACTAAGTTCACGCTAAACGATTTCTACCGGCCGTTCGAACTTTCGGAAATCACGCAGAAAAACATGCAGAGCTGGCCCTATTACCGGTACACCTCGATGAACTGGGATGAATACGGCATCTTCGGCACCGTGTCCATCATGGGGGCAAAGAGCCCCGCCAAGTTAACGGTTGCGGACTCCCCGTTCGACATCGAACAGGAGCTGCGTGAGGGCTGGACCATCGCCAACTCGCTGACCTCGACTCAAACCAAGGGATTCCTTGTCCTGAAGGACAACGTGATTCTGGGTGAGTTCTACGACAACGGTTTCACTCAAGACCAGACGCAGCTCCTCCAGTCCTCATCCAAAACCTATGCAGGCATCATTGCTTCGAAGCTGATTGACGAGGGCAAGATCGACCCAAATAAAACGATCGACAGCTACTTGGCAGATTTTAAAGGCTCCGCCATCGGCAAGGCCAAAGTGCAGCACGTGCTCGACATGCAGGCCGGACTGTTACCTGCGACCGACTATCACGTGCCGGGCGGAGAAGCCTTTATGTTCGAGATCGAGCAGGGATTGAAACCCGGGGAACCAACCGGGCATCGCAAGGCCATCATCAATGCGAAAACGCAGAACGCTCCAGGCGAAATCTATAACTACAACGACAAGAATACCGACCTGCTGGCAATACTGGCCGAAGGCGTCACCGGCCAGCCCTTCAACAAGCTTCTGTCGGATCTCTTCGACGACTTCGGAGCCAACAGTGCGGGCTCAATCGCGCTGACGGTCGATGGCACGGCCAGCCCATCCTATGGCATCAGCACCACCCTGCGCGACTACGGTCTCTTCCACCAGTGGATCGCCCAGGGCAAGGCGCCCAAGAGCTTCTATGCTTCAGTTCAGAACCTCGCTAAAGACGGCCTTAGCAAGACCGAATCGGGTAAAGGTATGGCTACCGCCTTTGGATCTACGGTCGTCTACGGGTCACAAGGCTGGTATATACCCGAGCGTAAGATCGTCATGAGTTTTGGCTCATATGGCCAGGTCGGCTTCAGCGATCTGGACACCGGTATTACTGTGGTTTACATGCAAGACTGGGAAAATAACGCTGTCGCCACGAAAACGGTAGAAATGGCTGCCTGCGCGCTATTTGTGATCGACCAACTGGGCAAAAAATAGGTCTCAGTTACTACCCCTTTAAACACGTGAATGGCCCATGATTACAAGATCGTGGGCCATTCTTGATTTGGTGGGTATTCAGA
>JAAXQE010000170.1 GCA_012974425.1 Geopsychrobacter sp. | reverse complement strand
AACAACAGTCCGGGATCCTCCAGATATTGACCGATCCGGCTCAGAAAGCGGCAGGCCTCGGCACCATCGGTGATCCGATGGTCGAAGGTCAGAGAGAGCGGCAGGATATAGCGGACCGCCAGCTCGCCCTCAACCACCCAGGGTTTCTGAGAAATCCGTCCACAGCCGAGAATAGCCACGTTGGGAGAGTTGATAATCGGGGTGGCGAAGTAACCGCCGTAGGCCCCGAAGTTCGTCAGGGTAAAGGTGCTGCCCTGGAGATCTTCCAGCGCGATACTGCGCTGGTGTGCCCGCTCGGACAAAATCTGTAATTCGCCGGCCAGCGCGATAATACTCTTGCGGTTGATATCGCGTAACACCGGCACCAGCAAGCCTTCGGGAGTATCAACGGCGATCCCCATATGACAATGCGGCTGCAAAATAAGCTCGTCACGCGCTTCATCGAGGCGGGCATTGAAGCGTGGGAATTCGACCAGGGCATGCTGAACAGCCTTCATAAAAAAGGGCAGAAAGGTCAGGTGGATATCCTGCTCGTCAAGATGCGGTCTCTGCCTATGCTTCAGGTTCCACAGGCGGGTGACATCAAACTGGTCCATACTGGTCACAAAAGCCGTCGCCTGCTGCGACTGCAGCAGTTTACGTGCGATCACCCGGCGAATCCCTTTCTGCGGCAAGCGTTGCGCCCCTGTAAGGGGCGCTGTTCTTTCACCAAGAGCAGGTGAAGCAGATTGAGCAATGCAGGCGGCAGTCTGAACATCTTCCGCGCTAACTGTGTCGCCAGGACCGGTAGCGGGCAGCCCCTCAAGGGATACACTCAACTCCTTGGCCAATGCCCGTACCGAAGGCATGGCGCGGACCTTGATGGCGGGCACCGGCTCTGTTGGGATATATGCCGGCACACTCGCTGGGCTCTCCTCTTCGGCCTCAGGCAATTCACCAACGATACCGTATGAAGGGGGGCGCTCTGCCTGCTGCTGGCCCTCCTCAAGCGTCAACAGAATATCACCGACCCTGACCACCGCACCCTCCAGGTGATGCTGCCTGATCAGCTTGCCGGCCCGCGGAGATGGCAGTTCAACCAGCGCCTTATCGGTCTCGACTTCAACTACGGGTTGATGCTCTTCGATCCGCTCCCCCACAGCAACCAGCCAGCCACGGATCTCGGCTTCGGCAATTCCTTCCCCCAGATCGGGCAACCTGAATTCGAATATCATCCTTAATACCTCAGCAACTCTTCGATGGCCTTGATGATCCGCTCTTCCGAGGGCAGATTGAAATCTTCCAGCAGGGGGAGCGGCGGAACCACATCGTAGCCGGTCACGCGCAGGATCGGCGCCTTCAGCGACATTATCCCCTCCTCGGCGACGGTCGCAGCCAGTTCGGCGCCGAGACCACCGGTCTTCGGCGCCTCATGAACGATCAAGAGCCGACCGGTCTTCGCGACCGAAGCGAGGAGCGTCTCACGATCGAAGGGGCTCAGGGTCAGCAGGTCGATCACCTCGGCCGAGTAGTTTCTGGCCGCGCGCAGGGCACGCTCGAGCATGCTGCCCCAGGCAACGATTGTCAGCTGGTCACCGGCCTGGGCGATACGCGCCTGACCGAGCGGGGTAATATAGGGTTCTTCGGCGACCTCCTCCTTAAGCAGGCGATAGAGACGAGTCGGTTCCAGGTAGATAACCGGATCGGGATCCTGAATGGCGGCTAACAGCAGGCCCTTGGCGGTACTCGGGGTGGAGGGGACCACGACCTTGATCCCCGGCATATGGCAGAAGAGCGCTTCGCTACTCTCTTCGTGCAGTTCCGGCGCCTTGATCCCACCACCATAGGGGGTGCGGATCACCATGGGGCAGCTGAAACGACCGCGTGAGCGGGCGCGGATCCGGGCGGCATGGGTGTAGATCTGCTCGATAGCGGAATAGGTGAACCCGAGGAACTGGATCTCTGCCACCGGCCGCAGTCCGTAGGCTGAAAGCCCGATGGCCAGGCCAACGATGCCTGATTCGGCCAACGGGGTATCGAAAACCCGCGCATCGCCAAACTCAGCATGCAGCCCCTCGGTGACCCGGAAGACCCCACCATTGGCAGCGACGTCCTCACCGAAGACCAGCACCCGCTCATCTTCGGCCAACGCCTGCTGCAAGCCCTGATTGATCGCCTGAACCAGATTAAGGACTGCCATCGCTGCACTCCTTCAGCTGTTGCTGTTGCCGGGAACTGAGCTCGTAACAGGTGTAGTGGAACATCTCTGCGGCCACCGGTGGCGCGGTCGCCTCCGCTGCGGCAACGGCCTGATCGACAGACTGCCGCAGGCTCTGTTCCAATGCGGTCTGTTCAGCATCGTCCCACAGCCCGCGCCGCTCGAGGAAACGGCGCATGCGCAACAGAGGATCCCTGGCGCGCCAGCGCTCAAGTTCGGCAGGTTCGCGATAGCGGCGCGCATCGTCAGCAGTGGTATGATCGGACATGCGATAGGTTTCACACTCGATGAAGGTCGCGCCCCCCCCAGAACGCGCGTGCGCCAGGGCCTCGCTCGTCGCCAGATAGACCGCCAGTACGTCATTGCCATCGACCTGAATTCCCCTTATGCCGAAGGCCAGCGCCTTCTGGGCCAGGGTCTCGGCGGCGGTCTGACTCTTGCGTGACACCGAAATCGCCCACTGGTTGTTCTGGCAGATGGCGACCAACGGCAGACCATAGATGCCAGCCATATTCAACGCTTCGTGAAAATCCCCCTTGGAGGTTGCGCCATCGCCCAGATAGGCTACGGCCACCACCGGATCGGCACGGTAGCGGGCGCCCATGGCGACCCCGGCAGCATGTAGCAGATGGGTACCAACCGCGATATTGATCGGGAAAATATTCAACTCCGGCGGACAGAGCAGGCCCCGCTCATCACCGGTCCAGTAGCGATAATACCGCGCCAGCGGATAACCAAGGCTGAGGAAAACCCCGAGCTCGCGGAAGGACGGGAAGACCCAGTCCTCGTGGGAGAGGGCGAAAGCGCTACCAACCTGAGCCGCTTCCTGCCCCAGGGAGGAAGGAAAGGTTCCGAGGCGCCCTTCGCGCTGCAGGCTCAAAGCACGCTCATCGGACAGACGGGTCAGCTGCAGCAGTTCATAAAGGCGTAAGAATTGTTTGTCTGACAGGGGAGGGAGAAGCTCAGTATCCACTTCTCCATGAGGAGTAAGGACCTCAAGACGTTCGATCTCGAAATGGGCGATCGTTTCTCTTGGCATAGTTGAATTGTAGCCGAGCCATACGAACTGTCAACAGAACCAACCGGGAGGGGGATCTGCACGAGAATTCTAACCTCTGCATTGTCGCAGCAATTGCCGCAACGATTCATACTGCAAACCAAATTGTGTGACCTAAGGGTGTTTTGCCTCAGTCGAAACTGGAGAATCGCTATGTTTTGGCCAGGTACAGGTCGTGGGGAGGTGGTCAGGATAGCCCAGGCTGTTCAGCCCATCGATAAGGGGGAAAGACTCCCTCGGCGAAGAACGGCGTTGGCGGGTCCTTATTCGTACGTCGGGCCAGCTCCAGCATGATATAGCGGGCAAAGACAATCGTTG
>JAAXQE010000223.1 GCA_012974425.1 Geopsychrobacter sp. | reverse complement strand
TCAGTCAATTAATGATCTGGATCAGGAGAGCACAGTTTCGAGTGCCGCGCTGGTTGCAGCCCGTTTTTGCTTCTCCAACTCCTTTGGATCGACCGCGACAAACTTCTCGTCGGGGGTAATCTTGAAGATCGGCTGACCCTTGGAAACGATTGTACCATCGCCACTGTCGATCAAGATTTTATCGATGGTTCCAGCGAAAGGCGCCGGAATCTTGTTGAACATCTTCATGACTTCGAGGATGAAGAGTGGCTGCCCTTTATCGAAGTGCATCCCCTCGGTCGCAAAAGCTGGCAGACCTGGAGCTTCCTGGCCATAGTACATGCCGCCACCAGGGGTGACGATCTCATCGGCCTTGGTGGCTGGTGGTGGAACCAGCACCTTCTTCATGGCGGCCTGCAGCTCTGGATCGTGCAGGTACTCAGGGATGGTGACCTCAAGGTCCTCTTCCACTTTGAGCGCATGAAAATCGGTCGCTTCGGCAATCGAGAAGAGGATGCCGAGCAGTTCGTTGCCAACTTCGAAGCCGAGGTGCGCGGCACGAACCTGATTCCAGGTCTCCTGGTCGAGCCCGGCCTGTGGTTTCTCGTTCTCGAGTATGGCCGCCAGTTTGACGTAGTCCCCTTTTTCGAGGCCAAACTTGGAACGCAGGTCGGCATAAAACTGCAATGCCGTAGAGAGCAACTTGTAGTCATGGTCCCAGATTGTCTCGGCTGCCGGCGTATCTTCGCGTGGCATCATGTTGAGGTATTCGTAGGTTTCACCAATCACGACCAGCGGGTTGCGCAGCCAGGTGAGCTTGCCATTTTCGAACTTGTAGTTGTTCTGGTTGAGGCTCAGCCAGCCCGAAAGCAGATGCGGATCCTTGAGCAGAATCTCCATCGGGCGGGTCAACAGGGTTCCTTTGCGATCGAGGGATTCGGAGATCGCTTTTTTCACCTCGGAATCGCCAGCGTAGATACCCGCATAGTGTTTCTTCATGGCGAAGAAGGCGAAGACCTCGTCAATCTTGCTTGCCTCTTCCTTCAAACGTCCAACCAGGGTCAGGTAGGGCACGACAAAACGGGTGGTCGGTTTGGCCATGACGTTGTTGCCGATGAACCAGTTGACCAGGCCATAGTGGAACTCGAGGTTGGTCGCCAGGTTGGTGCCGCGTAGAACCGTGTTGCGCAGAACCTTGGAGAGCTGCTCATAGCTGGCAAGACGGTCAACGTCCTGGGTCAGTAACAGGGCAATGTTCGAATCGTAGGCCCCGGCCAGATTGTATTTCATGAAGAGACCGCTGTCGGGGTTCGGTAAGCAGATCCCCTGGTCGTCACGAATTTCGCCATCGATCGGCTGCGACCAGTAGCGGATCACGCCACCGGCACTCGGCGAGAGCGAGCAGTCGGTCGCATTGAGGCGTGCTTCGGCGGCAGCACCGAAACGGGGCAGCCTTTCCGGACGGGGTAGACGCTCCTTGTGCAGAGCCAGCAGGGCCATCGCCTCGACCAGAGACTCAACGATGAAGAAATCGTTTTTGTCATCAGGGTTGACGAATTTGAGGCAGTAGACCAGTTCTGTGACGCGGTGCTCAACCTGAATTCGGGTGTTGACCTCCATGAAGTAGTGACGTGTCCCGTCAACGATACACTCGAAGGTCGAAGCCGAATCGAGTCCAACTGCAACGCCGAAACGCTCAGACTCCTCTTCCATCCGCTGGAGGACTGTGAGGTCAGATTCGAGGGCCTCAACCTGGACCTTGTGCTTGGCCTTTTTCGCCTTCTCGATCTCAAGGGTCAGGGCTTCCTGGGTGACCGAGATTTCGAGCAGCTTCTGCTCGTGCATCTGCAGTGAACAGTCGCGACCACCGAGGGCGATGGTCCATTTGCCGTTGCCCAGCAACTGGATCTCGTTATGCCGGGTCTGCTCGATATTCAGCTCGACCAGGACGTTCTTGTTGTCACCGATACCGTTGGTCTTGACCTCGGCGAGGATTTCACGCACCAGCGAGGGAGCTACTTCAGCTGCTGCTGCGACCTCCTTTTCGCTCGGATTCTTCTTGGTCAACAATGAAGCGCCAAGGATCCGCTGGCCCTTACCGCCACCACCGCCGATCGCCTTGAGCCGGATCCGTGCACCGGGATAGCTGGTGAACATGGCGATGCACTCGTGCTGGACCTGAGCGCAAAGTTCCTCAACCGAGAAAAGGTCGATCCCCTTGGCGTAAGAGGCGAACAGGATCTGATCGGCCAGTGCTTCAAGGGTCAGCTCTTTATTGTCGAGAACCTGCTGGTCGATCTTAAGGCTCTGGGCCTTGATCAGAGCGAGCAGTTCATCGTGGCTCGGGTGTTTCTTGACCAGGGTCCGCGCGGTCACATTGTCGATGCCGGGGGTAACCGAAACGTTGACGGAGAGCGCGGTCCGCTTGGCTTCGTCCTTCTTGCCCGCAGCGCGTTGGGTGCCCGAGCAGGGCCCGATGAAATTAAGTCCGGCATCTTCCAGTGCGGCGACAAACTCATCATCCTCAGCCATGAAGCCGTAACCGGCAAAGACCGCATTGTAATCGTTGTCTTTGGCGATCTGGATGATCTGGTTAATTCTCTCGATCCGCTCTTCCTTGGTTGCCCCACTGTAATCTGGTACACGATGGACGCGGCTGTTGTCGGTCAACTGACGCAGTTCGGGAGAGAGCGCGTTCGGGTAAACGATCGAGTCTTTTTCCGAGAGCAGGATGCCGTAGTGGTTGATCCCCATCTCGGTGTAGACGGTCATCGCTTCCATCCGGATCGGTCCGCGACAGACGATCAGCGGCTTAAGCGCTTCGCAGCAGAAGGAACGGACCCACGCGGAAGTCGACTGGCCGAGACGGCGATCACTGTGGATCAACGGGTTGTTTGTATAGTTATCATTCTGTGCCATGGTTTTAATCTCCAATGCCATGGGGTTTATAGATGCATCTCGATTTCGCATGATTCTAAGGCTCCTTCGTGCTCTAGTGGAATTCGCGTTGAACGTCTTGCATCGGCCCAGCTTTATAGTGACGGAGGAAGAAATTCATGTTCTCGCCCAAAACCTTGCGCAGGTCGGTCGGCATGACGAGCGAAGAGATCGAACCGAGGGCCAGACCTTCCTTCGGGTTCATCAGCTCCTTTTCATAGCGGGTGTTCAAAGCTGCTTCGCCATTCTTGAGGAATTCGGTCGCTTCTCTTTCGGCATCTTTTTGGGCATCGGCACCGTCCATGCCGGCGGCAATGCGCTCGGTGGTCAACTGCTTGATCATTGCCGGGATGCCCGCACGCAGACTGCGGATCTCTTTTTTGTAAACAAACTCCTTACCGGCCGGACCCATAACCGCGAGGCGGGTGGTCGGCAGGGCCAGGACCAGGTCGGCCCCGGTCGGGTAGTTGTTGTAGGAAGCGTAGGCGCCACCGTAGGCGTTACGCAGAATCAGCAGGATCCGCGGGGTGCGCACGTCAACGATTGAATCGAGCATGGAACGGCCAGCTTGAACGATACCACGGGCCTCCTGCTCACGACCGGGGAGGAAGCCGGTAGTGTCTTCGATGAAGATGAGTGGAATATTGTAGAGGTTACAGAAACGTACGAAGCGCGCTATCTTCACCGCCGAATCACAGTCGATCTGGCCTGAGGCGACCGAGGAGTTATTGGCGCAGAAGCCGACAACGTTGCCGTCGAGACGACCGAAGGCGGTGACAACCTCACGCGCACGGGTCGGCTGCAGCTCAAAGTAATCACCGTGGTCACAGATCTGCTGAATAACGATCGAAACATCGACCGGGGTGTTGAAGCCGGTCGGAGAGTTAAAGGCCTTCTTGAACAGGGTGTTGATCTCCCAGGTCTTGCGGTCCAGCGGGTCGCTGGTTGGCTGGTAAGGAGGAGCCACACTGTTGTTGTCCGGGAGATAACTGAGCAGGCGGATCGCGGTACGCAGAGCGGCGGTCTCATCGGCAACAGTCAGGTCGGTCACGCCGGTTGCGCCGTGGACCAGTGGCCCACCCAACTCTTCCGGAGTGACATCCTCCCCCAAGACCGATTTGACAACGCCCGGGCCGGTCAGGCCGAAGAAGGTATCTTCCGGCTGGATAACGAAGCTGCCCTGACGTGGCAGGTAAGATCCGCCCCCGGCGTTGAAGCCGAACATGCACATGATCGAAGGGACAACACCACTGATCTTGCGCAGGGCGGTGAAGGCCTCGGCGTAGCCGTCCAGACCACCGACACCAGCCGGAACGAAGGCCCCGGCCGAGTCGTTCATGCCGATAACCGGAATCCCTTTTTCACCAGCCATGGTGAAGAGCTTGGCCAGTTTGCTGCCGTTGGTCGCATCGATCGAACCGGCGCGGACGGTGAAATCATGTCCGTAGAGCGCGACGTCGCGGCCACCGATATTGAGGATGCCGGTGACCAGCGAAGCGCCATCGAGATTTTTACCCCAGTTCTGAAACAGGATGTTCGGCTCGGCTTCAGTCAGAACCTTGATCCGCTCCCAAACGGTCATCCGTTTTTTGAAGTGCTGCTTTTCGATCTGGCCGACAGCGACAGATTTGATGGGGCGTTGAATCAGGTCGTGGCCCTCTTGCATGACCTCTTCATAGATCCCAGCTGTCCCGGCGACTTCACCCGGAATGTTGAACTCGACTTTTTCGTCCGGAGCGAACGGGTTTTTCAAAGATGGTTTGATCGCGGTTTTTGACATTTCGGTCATCCCTTTACATTGGAATTAGCGTTTAGAAGTCGACCCAGTATTGTTGCGGCCCGAAGCTTTCCTGCCATAACTGGTTGAAAATACTGTAAATCGCTTCGGCTTAACGTAAAACGGCGTTTTTTAATCCCTGTAAACAACCAAAAAATGACGCTTATTGTCAAGAAATATTTACTCAGCGTAAAAAAATTCAGCTACCTCAAATCTCTGTTTTATTGGGTTCCGGCACCTAAAAGGAAACCATTTTGGAAAAGCACCAATATGGAGTGTTGAGCCGTTTAGGCTGGATTGAAAATTACTTCACCGGGAAGCAAATCATTATGAATTGATTGGTGAAATCGGAATGCCTAAGATCTTAAAAGAGTGGCGTGGAGAATGGATGTTAACGGATACACAAACCGGTGTTATGTGATACCGACGCGCGGTGAGAACCCTATTTTGGATTTCTAGTATGGCTAAATTTTTTTGATCTGGCTGATCTTTTGGGGTTTTGTTTTGGCCTGTCCATGTCTGGAGAACTGCTTTTTTGTGGGGAAACTGTCTGCAGTAGCTGTTTCGCTGCATCCTCGCGATTACAGAGGCGCAGCGCCTCCAGTACATCCTTCTTCGATTCGGGACGGTGATTGAGCAGCAGCGCCTTCTGCATCCGTTTCTCTTTGACCGTACGGGGCACATGCACCGCTTTGCCGCTGAAGGGGTCACTGCCGGTGTGATAGATACAGGTCGCGAGGCTGCCTGGGGTGGGGGTGAAGTCCTGCACCTGTTCGACCCTGAGACGATGTTCTTTCAGGTAGAGGGCGACCTCGACCATATCTTCGAGTCGGCACCCGGGGTGGCCGCTGATCAGGTAGGGCACAATCGCCTGGCGCAGACCGAGTTGTTGACTACGCGCGCGGAACTTATCCAGAAAATCGGTAAAGACCCTGGCTCCCGGTTTACGCATCGCAGCGGTCACCCGGTCGACGGTCGATTCGGGCGCGACTTTGAGCAGGCCGCCGACATGGTGCTGGAGCAGGGCATCGAAGTAGTCCGGCTGAAAGGGGAGCAGGTCATAACGTACCCCCGAGGCGACAAAGACGTGTTTGACCTTCTGTATCTGGCGGATCTTGGCGAGGAGTTGGACCGCGCGCTGATCATCGGTCTGCAGGTTTTTGCAGGGCGCCGGAAAGAGACAACTGCCGCGCCGACAGGCTTTTTCTGCGCTGGGATTCCCACAGTGCAGGCCATACATATTGGCGGTCGGTCCACCGACATCGCTGAGGGTACCGCGAAATTCGGGGTGCCCGGCCAAACACTCAATCTCGCTGAGGATCGAGTCTTCGGAGCGCGACTGGATGGTTTTGCCCTGATGATGGGTGATGGCGCAGAAGGCACAGCCACCGAAACAGCCGCGGTGACTGGTGACAGAGAATTTGATCTGTTCGTAGGCCGGGATCTGCGCGCTGTAATCAGGATGTGGCAAGCGGCTGAAGGGGAGGGCATAGACTCGATCAAGCTGGGCCTCCGAGAGAGGCAGAGAGGGCGGGTTAACCAGAAGTTGACGGCCGGCGTGCATCTGGATCAGCGGCCTGGCCGAGAACGGGTTCTGCTGCTCACTCGCCAGTTTGAAGGCCAGATTGTAGGCGCTGCAGTTCCCTGCAACCTCTTCGAAACTCGGCAGGCGGATAGCGTCTGGCGGGCATTCTGCTGTCAGTATGGCACTGCCGAGAATATCATGAATACTCGCGATCTCTGCGCCGTCGTTAAGGCGTACGGCAAGCTCAAGGATGGCGGTTTCGGCCATGCCGTAGAGCAACAGGTCGGCCTTGCTGTCGACCAGCACCGATCTTCGCACCCGGTCGTCCCAAAAATCATAGTGGGCCAAACGGCGCAGGCTGGCCTCGATACCGCCGATCACCGTCGGCAAGCCCTTGAAGGCTCCCTTGACCGCAGCGGTGTAGGCGATCACCGCGCGGTTGGGCCGTTTACCGGCCTCTCCACCGGGGGTATAGGCGTCGTCGCGCCGGATTTTTTTGGCAGCGGTGTAATGGTTGACCATCGAATCCATCGCCCCGGCTGAGATCGCCGCAAACAGGCGTGGCCGGCCCATGGCCTTCAATGAATCGGGATTCTTCCAGTCGGGTTGAGCCAGGATGCCGACGCGAAAGCCTTCGCTTTCGAGCAGCCGCGCCAGTAGCGGCGTACCGAAGGCCGGGTGGTCGATATAGGCATCCCCCGTAACAAAGAGCACGTCCAGCTCGTCCCAGCCGCGCGCAGCCATATCTTTACGACAGGTCGGTAAGAAATTATTGCGGTCGTTTGAATTCAGCGGCTGTAGTCCTTATGTCGTTTGAGAGTGAATAAGCTCTTAGTTAGCATAGTTGTCCCAGTTTTACTATCTGCAGTCAGGCGCGTTTTGATTATTAATAAGAAAATATAACCTGATTTTGATATCGGAAGTTTTTGTGAATACAGATAGATAGGTTCTATTTTGCGACCTTTGCAAACCGAGTAGCGAATTAAATAAACTATCGGTATGACAGGTAGAATGTTGTTCAGGGTAACGTGCTGTTATATAAGAGAAAAACTCACTAAAACTGGTTGACAATTTCGTATTCAGGAGTAGAATTGCCCTCGAAAAGGCAATCGAGTGGGGTAATTAATAACATATCAGTGACAGGAGCAGGCTATGAAATGTCCAGTTTGTGGAAGTTATGAGCAGAGTACCCTCGAAATGAGGATCGAACAGTTCAAGGAAGATTTGGTAGAATGTGCCGTCTGTGAGAGTAGCTGGTCGATAAATCATGGCCATGCCGAGGTGGTTGTTGACAGCCAGAACGCTTCTTTCCTTGAGGGATTGAGCGAGGCAGTTGAGGCTGATGATTATCCCTGGGCCGTGTACAGCCAACCGATCTTCAACTAAATAAGCAGAAGGAACTATTGATGGAAGCTCTTAAAACCAAAGAAGCGGCGCCTTGTCGTTGCGGAGGACAGGCCAAGGTTTTCGGCCCCTGCGAGTTTGCGCCGCGGAGTCATTGGGGGGTGTACTGTGCAAAGGATGCCTGCCCGCAGATGGTGACGGCAGATAATATCGAAGCTGCGATCGAGCGTTGGAATCATATTCTTGAACCGATCCACGCCTAAGCCACCCCGATCTATCTTAAAATAGCCGCACTGCATTGACGGTCATTGGGATCATCCTCCATGACCGCCGATGCGGCGGGTTCTCTTCATTGATGACTCAGGCCTCATGCTCTTTATTTATAGAAACAGCCGGTAGGCCGGGTCGTTGGTTGCGTCTTCGTAGCGATAGCCGAGTTCGGTAAGAAAAGCGTTGAAGCCAGCTTCATCCTCCGCCGGAATCTCCAGCCCGATCAGCACCCGTCCGAATTCCCCGCCACTCGTCCGATACTGAAAGAGCGAGATGTTCCAGTTTTCTCCCATATCAGCCAGGAAGCGGCTTAGGGCCCCGGGACGTTCTGGAAACCAGAAGCGGAAGAGTTTTTCGCGCATCGCCTCGGGCGAACGGCCGCCGATCATATAGCGCAGGTGGGTCTTGGCGAGTTCATTGTCGGTCAGGTCGGTATTTTCATAACCCTGCTCAGTCAACTGCTGTGAAAACGCCGAACGAGCGGCCTGGCCGCCAAGGGCGACACCGACAAAGATGTGCGCCTCGTTGCGCGAAGAGAGTCGATAACTGAATTCGGTGATGTTGGTCTCGCCCAGCACCTCGTTACACAGATGCCGCAGTGCCCCGGGATTTTCCGGGATAGTCACGGCAAAGAGGGATTCACGCTGTTCACCGGTCTGGGTCCGTTCGGCCACATAACGCAGGCGTTCAAAGTTCATGTTGGCGCCAGAATTGATCGCGACCAGGGTCTCTCCCTTGATCCCCCGTTCACGCACGTACTGTTTGATTCCCGCCATACCCAGCGCTCCAGCCGGTTCTACGATTGAGCGGGTTGCCTGATAGACCGATTTGATGGCACCACAGATCTCATCGGTGGAGACGCGCAGAATTTCATCGACATGTTTTCGGCACAGCTCAAAGGTCAACTGACCGATCTGCTTAACCGCCACGCCATCGGCGAAGATCCCGACCGATTCGAGTTCGACCCGCTTATTTGCCGCGAGGGAATGATACAGCGCAGCGCTGTCGAAGGGTTCAACACCGATGATCTTGATTTCAGGACAGAGCGCCTTGAGATAGCAGGCGATGCCGGCGATCAGCCCTCCGCCACCGACCGGGACAAAGACAGCGTCGATCTTGCCAGCACTCTGACGGAGAAGCTCATCGGCAACTGTACCCTGACCGGCAATCACAAGCTCATCGTCGAAGGGGTGGATATAGGTCATGCCGGTTTCTAGTGCTAACTGCTTACAGCGTTCGGCGGCCTCTGAATAGTTGTCACCATGAAGAACAACCTCGGCCCCCATATTTTTGACGGCGGAAACCTTGATCTCCGGAGTCGTGAGCGGCATGACAATCAAGGCCTTTAGGCCAAGTTTCCGGGCCGAAAAAGCGACTCCCTGGGCATGGTTCCCGGCCGATGCCGCGATCACACCATTGGCTTTTTCTGCGTTGGAGAGGTGGGCAATCTTGTTGTAGGCCCCACGTAGCTTGAAGCTGAAGATCGGTTGCAGATCTTCCCGTTTCAGCAGAATATGATTCCCAAGCTCGGCGGAGATGGCCTTCGCTTCTTCCAGCGGGGTCTCGATCGCTGCTTCATAAACCTTTGAGGTGAGAATCTGGCGTAACATTTTCTGCATGTCTTAGGTGCTCCTTGTGGATAAATATGCTGAGCTTTCAATAGCATATAATATCGGTTGTTGTCAGCTTTCAGAAATTGGATTTTCCGCTTAAAATTGACAACGATGAGGGACAGGCTAGAATAAGCAGAATGTCATTTTTAATTTTGGAAAGGGGATGGAATGGCTATGGGTCTCAAGGGGACACAGACGGAGAAGAATCTCATGACGGCTTTTGCCGGAGAGAGTCAGGCGCGCAATCGCTACACCTATTTTGCGGCTAAGGCGCGTAAGGAAGGATTCTTGCAGATTTCGGCAATTTTTGCCGAGACTGCCGATCAGGAGAAGGAACACGCCAAGCGTTTCTTCAAATTTCTTGAGGGGGGTGAAGTAGAGATTGTCGCGGCGTTTCCAGCAGGGGTGATCGGTAGCACCGCTGAAAACCTGGCTGAAGCAGCGGCTGGCGAGCATGCTGAACACACCGAGATCTACCCAGCTTTCGCCAGGGCTGCCGACGAGGAGGGCTTCGCCGTAGTGGCTGCAGCCTTTCGTGCTATCAGTATCGCCGAGAAACAGCACGAGAAAAGATATAACGATTTGCGGAATAATATTCTGAGTGAAGAGGTTTTCAAGCGGAGCGCACCGGTTGTCTGGCGTTGTCTCAACTGTGGTTATCTGCATGAGGGATTAGGGGCTCCTGCGGCCTGTCCCGCCTGTGTCCACCCGATTGATCACTTTGAACTCCTGGGCGAAAACTATTAAATGAGGAGGATTTGACCAATGCCTAATCAACTCGAAGTCTACAAATGCCTGATTTGCGGTAACATCGTTGAAGTGCTTCACGGCGGAGGAGCGTCCCTGGTCTGCTGCAGCCAAGACATGGATCTGATGGCCGAAAACACCACCGACGCGGCAACCGAGAAGCATGTGCCGGTGATCACCGTTTCCGGGAGCAGCGTGCATGTTCAGGTTGGCAGTGTTGCCCATCCGATGCTCGATGAGCATTATATCGAGTGGATCGAACTGGTCGCCGACGGGAAGTCCTATACCCAGTTCTTGATGCCAGGGGATGCACCTGAAGCAACCTTTGAGGTGGCCGGAACCGGCACCAGTAATCTATCCGTACGAGAGTACTGTAACCTGCACGGACACTGGTCGGCAAAAGGGTAGGGGGTAGACGGCTGAAAAGGGTCAATCTGCGGCGTTGTCCTTGAGCGACCCGACTCGGAGTAGCTTCCGCTACGCCTCGTCGGGTCGTTCTGCGTCCGCCTTGCATCTTAACCCTTTTGAGCCGCCCCGGTAGGCAGGTGGTTTTTGCTGTGTCCCCTCTCCCTGAGGGAGAGGGTTAGGGTGAGGGGGGGGAATTGTGTTCGTTCCGTGGATGCTAATAAAAAGAGCGGGCTACCCTGTTTTGGGTAGCCCGCTCTTTTTTGAACTTACTTATTGAATGTGATGCGGTATTTGAAGGTTGCCGGTTCCAGCCAGTCGATGGTCCGGCCGCCGACCTGGGCAAAGGGGTACATCAGGTAGTTGATCGCCTGCCCCTGCTGGGGTGGATTCAGCTGCAGGTCACGCCCTTCGGAGAGGCGGATGCGATAAGGGTCGATAGTGCCGAAGTAATATTCACGCAGTTCGGCGACCTTTGGATCGTTCAACGCCAGGTTTTGTGTGAGCATCGCCTTACGCACATCGGCCGGATCGACTGCAACCCAACCGGTTCCGGGCAGGTAGAACTCGGCCCAACAGTGCTGCCAGCCGGTAATATCGGTACCGTCTTCTTTGGCCAGGCGCAATCCGAGAATTTCGCGGGTCGGGACCCCCGCCGA
>JAAXQE010000068.1 GCA_012974425.1 Geopsychrobacter sp. | reverse complement strand
GAGCAGGCTGTTACATAGGCCGTAGATGCCAGCATGAAGGGGAGAGGCCAGGCCGGTCCTATTGGAAAACCAGCGAAGCTGATCCCATTTACCGTAGAGCAGGTTGAATCCGTTGAATTTCTGAGCGTTGGCCTCCAGCCAGGGTTCCCAGTCGTTGGGGGTCTGCTGGAGGTAGTCGCGTACCAGGATGCCACGTGACGGACGCTGCGGGAGTTTGGCTCCTGCCTCACGGTAGTTGGTGACAGCTGCAAGGTGACCTGCGCGGGTAAGGCCGAACCAGCTGCCGCCGCTTTCAAGGTCCTGCCCAGCGAGGAGTCGTGAATCTTCCGGCCACCAGTTCAATGGCCTGCTTGGCCTTGCGTAGAATTCATCGCGATTTGCCGCAAGGATCAATGGGTAGTCAGGGTGCTTGTCGACGGCAATGAGGACCAGGCACATTTTTTTATCGTTGCCTCGAATGGGGATGCGCTAAAAAACGAAATAAAAAAGGCCGGGGAATCTCCCCGGCCTTTTACTGCAGGCTATTTTTTTTCTTTCTCTTTGCGCGTAGCGTAGATCAACAGTTTCTGGTCGGTGTAGGTCTCGACCTCGCCTGCAAAAGATTCAATCTGGAAATAATCGTGGATTTTTTCTGGAGCATCCATGAAAAAACGGTTCAGTTCCTGGATTTTCGACTTGCTCATCCCAGCCCGTCGTGCCCAATCATGGAAATCATGTTTCTTCGGCAAAATTCGGGCTTCGTGGAGGATTAATTCGGAGTCTTCAATCATCTGGCGCCACCTGTCTTCGGTGTAGGCGCGAATGTGGGTCGGGTCGCGCATTTTTTCCATGGTTTGATAGAATTCAGCGATCTCAGGATCGGGTGGCAGCAGGGTGTCGATGATGACCATGCGTCCGCCGCGCCGCAATACCCGATGAAATTCCTTAAGGGCACGTGGCACATCGGGGAAATGGTGGGGTGCGATCCGGCAGGTTAGAAGGGTGAATGAGCCGGCAGGGAAGGGGAGGTCTTCGGCGTCTGCTTCGCGAAAGACAACATTGTCGATATCGCCTTCATCGGCGATATGCTCCTGCGCCTTTTTGAGCATCTGCATGGTCAGATCCGAGGCGACAACCTGCCTGACCATGGATGAGAAGTAAAATGCCGTATGACCACCACCACAAGCGACATCGAGCATATTGTCTTCTTTGGTCGGCTTCAGCAGCTCAGCGGCAGCGTCGAGATCCTTGCCGCCCGCGAATGATTTGGAGTAGACATATTCCATGGCTGCCCGACCGAATTGCTCGCGAATTCGATTCTTGAATTTCTGGTCCATCTTGGAACCTCCAGAGATTTTCCCCGAGCCCAGGTTTGTGGCTACCTGCCCAATTTTACTGCAGTATAGCATTTCAAGCGGAAATGTCTTGGAGAAGTTTGACCGTTAGGGTATTTTTCGCGGTTCACGCCACAGGAGGTCTTTCTTCGGGCATGCATTTTGCTGATGTTTGCTGGCAGATCGATGGCCATCTGCGACTGGCGATATTGGTTCGGCAAGTTTGACCGGACGGCGAAAAATTGCCTGCCATGCTCAAGTCGCCGACAGTTTTTCTTCAAGTTGAAGGGTAAATATTAATGGAAAGCTTTCTACAGATGGTTTCAGAATTAGCCATCGGGGTCTGGGCCGAATTTATCTATATTCTTCCCTATCTGGCAATCGGGGTTCTGCTCGAAGCGATCATCCGGACCATGAAATGGCACGTCAAGATCCGCCATGCACTGACCCGTTTCGGAGGGTATGCTATTGTCCTCGCGACATTGCTTGGGGCTGTCAGCCCCCTGTGCGCCTGTGCCACCTTGCCGTTGGTGATCTCGCTGTTACTCGCAGGTTTGCCCCTTGCCCCAGCGATGGCCCTGCTGGTGACCTCGCCATTGATGAGCCCTTCGGGCTACACTCTCCTCAACTGGTCCCTGGGTCCATCCTGGGCAAATACTGTTCTGGTCAGTGCGGTGCTGTTTGGACTTTTTGCAGGCTACATGACTCTTTTTATGCGGCGTTACGGTTTCTCCGAAGAGCTTCTTTTTAAAAACAGCCTACCTGAAGGCGATTTCCATGATCCAGATTACCCGGTCGAAGAGTTGCGTTGCGACTGCGGAAAGCAACTTTCGCATCGCGTGAATCGCTGTACCCATAACAAATTTCTGGTATTCCTGGCCAAGTTCTGGGAAGGGATGATCAAGATTGGCAAGTTCGCCCTGCTCGGGGTGGTGATTGAGGTACTGGCGATGCAGTTTATTCCAAACGAATGGGTCTCAGGCATCCTGTCAGGGGATGGCATGCTGCCGATTTTCGCCCTGGCATTTGCCACCATTCCCCTGCATCTGCCCCAGGTGACGGCCGCTGCCATGCTCTACGGCTTTGTCTCTCCTGAATTCGGTGAGGGGATCACTCTCTCCCGCGGGGCCGGGATTGCCTTGCTGGTGGGTGGGCCGGTGACGGCACTGCCGGTCATGGCATTGTTTATTGCGATGTTCAGAAAACGCGTCCTCGCTCTTTATCTGGGGATCTGTGTCAGTGGGACCCTGATACTGGCGTTCAGCTATCGAGCTTTGCCGTTCTTCTGACAAGTAATTATACGTGATTAAAAAAAGGACCGGCGTTTATCGGTGGTCCTTTTTTGTCATACCTATTTGGAACTACCCAGTTTGAAATGAGTCGCTAAGAGAGAATTTATTGGTCCTATCACGCTAGTAAAAACTATGGACTTTAGTCCAAGCCTTTCGGGCCCTACTCATATTCCGTCATTCCCGCGAATGCGGGAATCCAGAGGTTGCCGTTAGTTCTGGATCCCCGCATTCGCGAGGATGACGGTTGAAGCGGGTTTTGGCTTTGCTTGTAAGGGGGCTTTCAGCCCCGATTCAAACCCATGTACTTTCAGTGCATGGTTGTTTATTCCTCAGTTTTCTCCTCGAACTGGGCGTTCTGAAGGTTCAGCTCATCCATAATGCTATTGCAGGCCGCCAAGATCCCTTCGGGCAGATTGGGCAACTGCTGCAGTAGCCCTTCGAGTCGTCTGATCGTTGAGAGGGACTGTCGCAATAACTGCTCTTCGCTAGGTGCGACATTCTGGCCGGTAAGCTCACGAAACTGCTTGGCCACCGTCGGGTGGCTGCGTTCTTTTTCGATAACGGCTTCGCGCAGTTGTTGATACTGCTCCTCGCTTAACTGCTGTTCTTCCTGGGCCTGGCGTAACAGGTCGATGGAGCGATAGTCAGGGACTGGCAGCATCTGCTCGTTGCGCACCAGAATTTCGGGTTCCGCTTTTTTCAGAAAGCTATAGGCGCCGGTCAGTTTGAGCGCGGTATCTTTCTTGATCCGCACCTCATCGCGACAGTAATCCTCAAAGCTGGTATAACCCCAGTCGTTGAATTCTCCCTTGTTGCGCACTTGAGATAGTTGTTCTCCCAGTTCGACCCAACTCGATTTAAATTGGCGTGCGACACTCAAGACCCGGTAGCGCGGCGATGCTGGGTCGAGTTGCTGCATGATCTGTTCGATCACCAGTTCACCTTTGGTTTTCGGGGTATCGGTCATTTTTGTAATTCCTTTCTTGGG
>JAAXQE010000102.1 GCA_012974425.1 Geopsychrobacter sp. | reverse complement strand
CAGGGAGAGGGGATTGAGTAGCAACTGAAAGTCTTGGACTAAAGTCCATAGTTTTAACTAGCGTGATGGAGCAATAAAAAAGGCGATTCCCATATAAAGGGAATCGCCTTTTTTATTAAACGATATTGCTGTTTCTCAAGTGAATCGACGCATGGCGCGTTGCTTCTTGCGCAGACGACGCTGGGCTTCTTTCTCCTTGCGTTTACGCTTGATACTTGGCTTCTCGTAGAACTTCCGCTGTTTCATCTCACGGAAGAGTCCCTCTTGTTGAAGCTTACGCTTGAAGACCTTGAGCGCCTTTTCAACGTTGCCATCAATGACTGTAATTTCCACGGAAAATCACCTCGCTTTCACACCATATTTTACGGCGCGAACCGCAAGAGCGCACTATATATCGATGCACTGGTGCCAAGTCAAGATCTTTCTACTTTTCCTGGCCGGATCGCTTACGAATATCGACCTTGATTCCACCGTTCGAGAATGACCAGAGACGCCTACAGCCGATCCGAACCTCTGATTCAAATTTTCGTTGGGCCAGAATCCAGCCGATGGTCCAACCTCTAAAAGCGCCACGGCACAGTTTGCCAAAATCAGCATACATCGGGCGCAACCGCTCAACATCACCCAGGCGTTCACCATAGGGGGGATTCATCACCAAAATACCCGTAGCAGCGGGCGCCTGCAGTTCTTCCATCGGCCCTTCTTCAAACTGGATGCGCGTATCAACCGCCGCGGCGACAGCGTTCTTACGCGCCGCAGCAATCGCCAGCGGGTCAGAGTCAAGCGCCAGAATAGCGACCGCGGCGTCAGCCTGCCCCTGTGATTCCTGCAGACAGAGGGCCCAGACATTGGGACGATAACGCGGCCAGTCCATAAAAGAGAACTTACGTAAACGGCCCGGGGCGGTCCCGGCAGCGATCAGCGCCGCTTCGATGGCGAAGGTCCCGGAACCGGTCATCGCATCGACCAGCACCTGCGAACCGTCATAACCCAGCTTAAGCAGAATCGCCGCGGCCAGATTCTCACGCAAGGGGGCGGCAACCATCGCCTTGCGATAACCCCGACGGTGGAGCAATTCGCCAGAGCTGTCGATCGACACCATGCAGAGATCATTCTCTATCCGGATGAAGATCAACTGCTCCGTTGCGGACGCGGCACTTGCCTCGCCCAGTGTTTTTTCGAGCGCAGCTATCACCGTTTCACTGATCCGGCCGCTGTGGGTCAACCTCGAGGTCTGACAACTGACCCGCACCCCGCAAGCCTGTCCCGGCGATATAAAACGGCCCCAGGGGAGCTTCAGCAGTTGTTTATAGAGCGTAGGGAAGTCACGACACTTGAACTCCCCGAGTCGTACCAGCACCCGTGACGCCACACGGCTCCACAGATTGGCGCGATAGAGCTCACGCGCAATCGCCTCGAATGCCACCCCGCCAGCCTGGGCCTTGGCCTCAATCCCCAGAGCCTTGAGCTCCGTCGCACAGAGACCTTCAGCCCCGGGTGGGGTTACCGCAAAACAATCAAATCTAGGTTGGGCCATAGAATAAATCCTCACTTGCGGCGGGACCATAGCATGCTACAAGTCTGCTTACCAACCCGCAAATTCCTCCTTATTTCGCTGCGGGATTAGCGATAACGGATACTGGTAAAATAAGCCTTTTGCCGATTCGAAGTTTTTCTGTATAATGAATTATTTATTTTACTGACAGGAGGCAACACCCATGTCGCGGACAATGCTGTTTTTACTTCTCACATTCATGCTCATCCTGCCTGGACTTGCCACGGCCCGCTGGATTGACGATATCGTCAAGATGGATGTCGAAGCGACCGGGCCGGTCAATTTCAGTCACTACAATCATCTCGAAGCCCTGGGCAAGAAATGCACCCTCTGCCACAACAGTGTCTTCAACATTGTCCAGAGCAAGAATCCGGAATTCAGTATGGATGAAATGCGTAAGGGCAAATCCTGTGGCGCCTGCCACAACGGCAACAAGGCCTTTGCGGTAGACGATGATTGCAGCTCCTGTCATCCGACCCGCGACATCACCTTCAACACTGAAGTCGGCAAGACCATGTTCCCACACAGTGCGCACACCGAAATGTACAGCTGCGGCGACTGCCACACCGGGCTCTTCACCCCTGACGTGCAGAAGAGTACGCGCTACTCCATGGCCCAGATGAATAACGGTGAGTCTTGCGGTGCCTGCCACGACGGCGATACAGCCTTCAGCGTTAAAGCGGACTGCACGTCCTGCCATCCAACCCGTGACATCACCTTCAAGGTGGACGATGGCGATGCCATGTTCCCGCACAGCGTGCATACCGAAATGTATAGCTGTGGCGACTGCCATTCCGGAGTCTTTACCCCTGACGTGCAGAAGAGTACACGCTACTCGATGGAACAGATGAATGAGGGCGAGTCCTGCGGCGCCTGCCATGATGGCGATACCGCCTTCAGCGTCGAAGAGGCTTGCGACAGCTGTCACGACATGTAGGTAGACCTTGGCAGTTCTTGTCATTTCATTAAAGGGGAGAGGGGGACATACAGTCCCCCTCTTCTTTCGAAAGTGGATCCACCTAAATGATTTACCAGCGTTACTTTAAAACCGGTCTAAAAGTGCAGTTACGTCCCAAGCAACCTCTCCCCCCCGAGGGACGCAACGAACTTCTCAGTGCCAATATTTTTGGCGGGGATGCCAACCACTTCGACCTGACCCTCCCCTATGGCCCGAATGCGGCCGAGCAGTACCCCTTCAGCGAAGACATGCCGTTTGAGCTCAGCGCAAACGCAATGGGGCTGGGAGTCAAGGTATCGGTAACCTTCCTGAAGGCCCTTAGCGGAAATCGCATCAGGGTTCTGGTTTTACCTGACCTGCAGATGTTCCAACGTCGCGCCCAACAACGTCTCGACTGCACTATCGGCATCCGCTTTACCCGCGGCAATAATTCTTTGCTAAAATTGCGCGCGACCTGGGAGAAGAACGCCTCGATTCTGGCGAACGCCTCTCAACCCGTCCCACTGCAAGGTTTCAACCCCTGCCAGCTGAATCTTGGCCCCACCGGCATCCGCTTCTCCCTGCAATTCCCCGCCGAGCCAACCGATATCTGCCTGATGTTGCTTGACCTTGGCGACTCCAAACCCCCGATCTGCGTACTGGCCGAGATCGTCTGGACATCCGAAAAAAATGATCAGGGCACAGTGCACGCCGGGATGCAGTACATCGACATTATGGAACAAGACCAGCAGCGAATTGAGCGCTTTATCAAGCAGAAGCTCTAAAGCCAATTCTGCTTGTCTCCACACCCAATTCAGGGTATAAATCAAAGTTACCGATGTCCAAATCCAGACCAATGAAATAACAAGGCAACAACCCAAACAGGACTCAGTTTTTTGATGATGCAAATCTCTGAAACAGAAGCTTTTCGCGCCTGTCGCGTCCTGTTCGGCAGCGATCTCAACCTGAATCGCAGCTTCCTGCAGTACCTGCAACCCTCCGGCGCCCATTCGGCTTTTCGTAAACAGGCAAAAACGACTCATCCCGACAGCTGCCAGAAGGTCGCGCATGAGAAACAGAACAAGGTGCGGCTGTTTCAGGATCTGAACCATGCTCATCAATTGGTCCAGAACTACCTGCGCCAACGCGATCTGCTCTCCGCCCGCTCCAGCAGCGTGCCAAACAAACCCCCTCGACCGACCCGCTCAACCACAGGTCGGGCATACAGCAGAACAGAACAGGGGCCACTGCCAACCCGGCCCATGCAATTTGGACTCTACCTCTACTACCGTGGGCTGATTCCATTCAAAACACTCTTCAAGGCCCTGGCCTGGCAACGCCGGCAACGACCGGCCATGGGCCAGATAGCCATTCGCTGGGGCTGGCTTAATGAACAGGATGTCAAGCAAATTCTAGCCTGCCGCAAGATAGGACCCTTTGGCGAACGCGCCGAATATCTTGGCCTGCTCAGCTCACTTCAGGTGCGCGCGATTCTGCTCCACCAACGCACCCGCCAGGACAAACTCGGCAGCTACTTTATCGAACAGGGTCTGTTCAGCCACGCTCAGATCAACCGACTTCTCGGAGACCTGTCAGAGCACAACCTCAAATATCGCCACGGTTACCCACATAATTTTTATTATCACCATTAATCTAAGATCCACAGCTTGAACAGAAGAGGATAAAACACTATGGGCCTTCTTGCGCCTTCGGCAGGTATCTGCCACTTTGAAGTTATTGGCAGTTTGCCTCAGGACCAGATTTTTCAATTATTGAGCGAGCGCCTGCAGAACGAGAGATTCCACTCTATCGAGACCTCTGCTGATGAATATAGCTGTGGCTGGGTTGAACTGGACGACAACGATGCGACTGAATTCAGCGACGAACGCCGTCTGCGACGTGAGCAACAGGTCTGTTTCGCCTTGCGCGAGGATCGACGTAAGATTCCGGCGGCCCTGCTGAAACGTGAAATCGCGCGGCTCAGTGGCGACTTCCTCGCGGCGCACCCGACCTTCAATCGGGTTCCCAAGCAAGAACGGGAAACCATTCGCGATCACGCCAGCAGCCTGCTCTTCAGTCGCACCCTGCCGCTTCCGGCGGTAGCGGATATCGTCTGGAATCTGGAGAGCGGTCTGCTCCGCTTCACCTCCCTGAGCCAGAATCGGATCGACAGCTTCCAGGGGCTCTTTCACCAGAGTTTTCCGGAATTACGCCTGCACCTGCTAACCCCTTTGGCGCGAGCCAAGCATGTCTCAAACGCAGCACAACAGCAGCGCCTGGCGGAACTAAATCAGGCCAACAGTGAAGCCACCCTCGAGGAGATCGAGGCCAATCGCTGGATGGGTGAAGATTTTCTGCAGTGGTTGCTCTATCGCAGTCTCAATTCAGACTCTGGCTATGCGGTCTGCACTGAAGGTCCGCTCCTCACAAATCAGCCCTTTACCGCCTGGCTGGACAACCGCCTGCTCCTGCTCGGCAGCGGTCAGGAGGGCGAGCAGAAGATTTCAGTCGCCGGACCGCAAGACCGCTTTGCCGAAGTTTGTGCCGCCCTGCGTAGCGGCAAACGGATTGCCGAAGCGACCCTGCATATGAGTCTCGAAGAAGAACAGAGCTGGAAATTAACCTTGAAGGGGGAGCGCTTCAGTTTCGCCGGGTTTCGGACGCCGATGATCAAACCAGACAGTGATCCGGAGAACGATCCGGCAGTTGAAGCGGAAGCGGCCTTCTATACCAAACTGGGGTCAATCGAAGAGGGCGAACAGCTCTTCGCCAGCCTCCTGAAGGCTTTTCTGCAACGACGCCTGAGCGACAACTGGGCGGCCGAAGAGGCCAGCATGACAACCCG
>JAAXQE010000101.1 GCA_012974425.1 Geopsychrobacter sp. | reverse complement strand
CGGCGAGGCAGGGAAGTCGGACTTGAGCCTGGCTCCGTCATCCAGGAGTCCTTCCGTCAGCAGCTGACAAAAGATTGCGCGCGAAACCTCAGTCGCTCCCAGGCTCAGTAAATGCTCACTGGTCTGCTGACAATCGATCAGTCGAAATCCCCGCTGCTTTAGCTGCAGGCACATCGTCACCATTGCCACCTTTGAGGCGTTGGAAACACGACTGAACATCGATTCACCGAAAAAAGTCCGCCCGATGCTGATGCCATAGAGCCCGCCGACCAGTTGTTCCGCCTGCCAACATTCGACGGAATGGGCGAAACCGAGACGGTGCAGTTCGATATAGGCGCTGCTCATTTCAGGAGTAATCCAGGTCCCCTCCTCACACCTGGCCTGACGACAAGCCTCGATAACGGCGCGAAAATCCCGGTCAAAGGTCACATGGAAGTCGCCCCGCTTCAGGACCTTGCGCAACGATTTTGAGATATGAATCTGGGCGGGGAAGAGCACGCAACGCGGATCGGGAGACCACCAGAGGATCGGTTCACCGGGATTATACCAGGGGAAGATCCCCTGGCTGTACGCCAGTAACAGCCGCTGGGGTGATAAATCACCACCCACAGCCAAGAGGCCGATCTCCTCGGCCTCTTCGACCGGCGGGAACCAGAGTTCCGCGGAGAGATAGGTGCAGGGCAAGGGGAACTCAGCTGAATTTGAAGCTGAGCTTGCCGGCGCGACAGCCGACCTGAACGTCACCACCATTTTTCAGCGCACCGAAAAGGATTTCGCTGGCCAGCGGATCGTTGATCTCCTGCTGAATCAGACGCCCCAGGGGTCGTGCGCCAAAAAGTGGCGCGTAGCCACGCTCGGCCAGTTGACGCCGCGCCGCACTGCTCAATTTAATCCGGACATTCCGCTCTGCCAGTTGTACAGCAAGCTCCGCCACAAACTTATCTACGACCTGCAGCATCACCTGCTGATCCAAGGGTGCAAAGCTCAGCACCGCATCCAGTCGATTGCGGAACTCTGGCGAGAAAGCCTTCTCCACCGCCTGCTTTGGCGCAGATGCGTTGCGCTCGCCAAAGCCGATCGGCGCAAGGTTCATTTCGCGACTGCCGACATTACTGGTCATGATCAGAATCACATTGCGAAAATCGGTTTCTGAACCGTTATTGTCGGTCAGGGTGCCATGATCCATCACCTGCAGCAGAATATTGAACAGATCGGGATGCGCCTTTTCAATCTCATCCAGAAGCAGCACCGACCAGGGGTGCTTGCGGACATTTTCAGTCAGCAGACCACCCTGATCAAACCCGACATAGCCGGGTGGCGCTCCGATCAAGCGCGCAACCGAATGTTTCTCCATGTATTCGCTCATGTCGAAGCGTAGAAACTTAACCCCCAGAGTTGTCGCCAACTGCTTGGCAACCTCGGTCTTGCCGACCCCGGTCGGGCCGGTGAAGAGCAATGAACCGACCGGCTTATCGGGGTGTCCGAGCCCGGCACGTGAGCGGTGGATACTCCGCACCAGATTGTCGATTGCGGGATCCTGACCGAAGACTACGCGCTTGAGGTCGCGCTCGAGATGGCGCAGCTGCTGGCGGTCGGAACCGCTGATGCTCCGCACCGGTACGCGCGCCATCAAGGCCACCACCTTTTCGATCTGTGCAACCTTGATCGGCTGACGATTCTTCTTCAGTCGCTGCAGGGCACCGGCCTCATCGATGACATCGATCGCCTTATCCGGCAGGTGGCGCTGCGGCAGATGCTTGATCGCCAACTGCACGGCAAGATCGAGGGCTTCGGCAGCATAAACAACCTGGTGATGTTCTTCGTATTTCCCCTTGAGCCCTTCCAGGATCGCCCTACTCTCCTCTGCCGAGGGCTCGGGCAGATCGATCTTCTGAAAACGCCTTGACAGGGCGCGGTCCTTATCAAACAGATTGCGATACTCTTCATAGGTGGTCGAACCGATACAGCGCAGTTCTCCTGCACCGAGGACCGGCTTGAGAATATTCGAAGCATCCAGGCTGCCACCGCTGGTCGCTCCGGCACCGACAATGGTATGGATCTCATCGATGAACAGGATCGCCTTATCCCGCTTCTGTAACGCCTTTATCACCGCCTTGAGGCGCTCTTCGAAATCACCGCGAAACTTGGTTCCCGCCAGCAATGCCCCCATATCGAGGGCAAAGATCTCGCTCTCCAGCAGCAGATCAGGCACATCACCGCTGGCTACGCGCAGTGCCAGGCCTTCGGCCATGGCGGTCTTCCCGACCCCCGGTTCTCCGACAAAGATCGGGTTGTTCTTACGCCGCCGACAAAGCACCAACAGAGTGCGCTCAAGCTCCTGCTCGCGTCCAACCAGCGGATCGATCTTCCCCGCCCTGGCCCGTGCAACCAGATCGCAGGTGAAGGCCTGTAACGGATCGCTGGCGGTTTTCTTGGGCTTCCCCCCCTCATCGGGCTGAGGGATCGAGGGTTGATCCTGAGCGGGCTCGGAGGAATCCCCCAAGCCATGTGAGATATAATCGAGCAGATCGACCCGCTCTATGCCTTGCCCGGCCAGGAAATAACAGGCATGACTATTCTCTTCTTCCAGGATCGCAGCCAGCAGATCGCCGACGCCGACCTCCTCCTGATTCGAGGATTGCATATGCAGCACCGTCCGCTGCAACAAGCGTTGCAGTGCGAGCGTTTGACGCGGAATATTCTCATCCTCGACCTCTACCGGCAAGGAGACGAGATGTTTATCAAAAAAATCTTCCAGTTGACGTTTAAGGTCCTCAATATCACCGCCGCAGACACTGATTATCTGCTGGCCACTCCCCTCAAAGAGCAAGGCATAGAGAATATGCTCGGTCGTCAGATATTCGTGGCGCCGACGCTGTGCTTCCCTGACCGCCAAAGTGAAAGCTATCTGCACATCATGGTTAAACATAGACCCTCACTCCTTCTCGATACTGCAACGCAACGGGAAACCAGCCTTGCGCGCCCTGTTGCAAACGTCCTGAACCTTGGTCTCGGCAATCGCAAAGGGGAAAGTCCCGCAATGCCCCAATCCCTGACAGTGGATCGCTAACATGATCCGTTCGGCAGCGGTCCCACTCAGGTGGAAAACCGTCTGCAAAACCTCGACGACGAACTCCATGGTGGTATAATCGTCATTATGCATCAAAACCTTAAACAGGGACGGCGTCCGAGTTTCTTCTTCTGCCCTGTGAGTGGTTGCGGGTGATGGTTGATTCTGCCCCATACGCTTATTAAACTCCCTATTTCTATATTAACTTCATCCTAGCATAACAGCTGCCGACCGAACAGTTGAACAAGGAGGATCCGATGCCCCCCAACCACAAGGAACGTCGCGAAGGGCCAGACTTCTGGATAAGACTCCTGACCTGGTCAGGACTTTTGGGTGGCATCAGCCTGGTTGGTGCGCTCTTTATCACTGCGGTTGCCAAACCTGAAATCGAAACCTTTTTCGATCGATTCTACGATCTCAGGCTGCGCCGCAGCTGGGACCTGGAACTGATGGAGTATATCTTCTACCTGCTCCTCTTCTGCCTCTTCAGCTGTATTGGCGGCTTAGTCATCAACCACCTGCGCAAACGCCGCAAAGCCGATCAGACCCGCGCCTCACTTATTTTTATGATCTGTATCTCAATCTTCGGCCTGGTCCAATACTTGATTCTGGTGAGCAGACATAATTAACCTCAACAGCTCAGATCAACTCGTCCCAGTTGAGGCGTAATCCGGATTGCAGCTCGCAGCGCCGCTGCGGGTTCCCCAGCAGATAACGCAGGATCCCGGTCAGTTCAAAACCACGGCCATCGATCCCCCGTTCCTCTAGCCCTTCACTCAAGCCTACATATGCCGCGGCAAAAAGTTCGCGCTGAAACAAATTCATAATAACCTCCGGTTTTTCGCTGAAAAGCGTGCCCCTAAGCGCCTGTCGGCAGCTGTCTGCATCTGTCGACGTCGCCCCGCGACACAGCAGAGGCCGCACCGGATAGACCGCGCAACTGCCGGTCTTATCGAGAAAAACACAGGTCTGGCGCATGGCGACTCGATCTTCGTCATCGACACCACAAATGCGCGTCCACACCTGATTCAGGCTTTTCCACATCGCCACGCGATCAAATTCGGGTTGCGCTTCGAGGTATTCAACAATAGCCATAGCCTCGGGCAGAAGGACGGAAACATTGACAATGCAACAGCTCCCGCAACCTGCCTTGCAGGCCAGCAGGCTGGAGCGTTCCGGATGATGCAGCTCGAGTAACTCTTCGCAGCTGCGATGTAAAGTCCCAAGGCGGAGCCCCGGTTGCAATGCAACCGGCGGATAACTGCGACTGCACTCCCGGGTAAAATCTGCAAAACTGAATTCCAGAACCATCTAGACCCCCCATTGTAGCAATTCCCTTGATTCTAACTCAGATTTATCAACCGGCAAACCCAGGCTTGCAGACACACCCCCCTCTCTGCTATTTTAGCGTCACCATTTTCCCTGCGAAAACAATATGATAGGAAATGCCTGTGAGCGAAATATCGCCATTGACCCTGGCTGTCGCGGCGGCGCTGCTGAGTGGCCTGTTCGGCCTGACTCTGGGCCTGCTGGTCGGCAGAAAACGTGCGCAACAGCACGAAAGATCTGCCATCGAATACCGTGCACGACTCGCGGCTGAACGTCAGTCCTCTGCGGAGAAGTTGCTCCTGCTCAAACAGAATCAACAACAACTCCAGCACGCCTTTCAGGCCCTCTCCGCCGAGGCCTTAAGCGCCAACAACCGCAGCTTCCTTGATCTGGCCCAGACCCGACTCGAAAAATTCCAGAGCGAAGCCAAGGGCGACCTGAACAACCGTCAACAAGCCATCGATCAACTCGTCCAACCCCTGCAGGAGGCACTCACCAAGGTTGACCAGCGGATCGGGCAGCTCGAACAGGTGCGCACCGGTGCCTATGCGCGGCTCGATGAACAGCTGAAAACCATGATGGAGAGCCAGCGCAGCCTGGACCGAGAAACCAGCAACCTGGTCAAGGCGCTGCGTGCCCCGACGGTGCGCGGACGCTGGGGGGAGATGCAGCTGAAACGCGTGGTTGAAATGGCCGGCATGCTCAAGCATTGCGACTTTGAAGAGCAGCAGTCGGTCAATACCGAAGGGGGGCGCTTGCGGCCCGACATGATCATCCGCCTGCCGAATGGGCGCAATATCGTGGTCGATGCCAAGGCCCCCTTGTCCGCCTACCTCGAGTCGCTTGAGGCGGTTGATGAAGATAAACGCCGCGGCTTCCTTGCCGACCATGCGCGCCAGGTGCGTGATCACTTGACAAAACTCTCGGCAAAAAACTACTGGGAGCAGTTCCAGCCTACGCCCGAATTTGTGGTGCTCTTTCTGCCGGGAGAGAGTTTCTTCTCCGCCGCCCTCGAACAGGACCCCGCGCTGATCGAGACCGGAGTGGACCTGAAGGTCCTGCTCGCCACACCGACCACCCTGATTGCCCTCTTGCGCTCGGTGGCTTACGGCTGGCGTCAGGAGCAGTTAACTGAAAATGCCAAAGCGATCAGCCAACTGGGCCAGGAGCTCTATGGCCGGATTGCGGTACTCGAAGGGCATTTTCAGATGATGGGCAAGGGACTGGAAAAAGCGGTCGACAGCTACAATCACGCGATGTCCTCACTCGACCGACGGGTCCTGGTCAGTGCCAGACGTTTTAAGGAGATGGGTGCTGGCAGCGAGAAGGAGATCGCCAGCCCTGAACTCATAGAGATCCGCCCGCAACAACCACCGGCGATGGATCTGTAGATCAGAAGCGTTTGACGGGGCCGTCATCCCCGTCATCCCCCTCATCCAGCAGATTAAGCGCTTAAGCCTGGCGACGCACCGGTTCGTAGTAATCGGCCTGGCGGCGGGCGGCAAAACCCTTTTGCAGCAGCGCATAATTATCACTCGTGCGCAGTTCCA
>JAAXQE010000244.1 GCA_012974425.1 Geopsychrobacter sp. | reverse complement strand
TATCTGGTCGCAAAATTCTACGATCTGGCGATGCGTAAGGTCGAAAGGCTCTGCCTGGGACGCTGGCGTACTGAACTGCTGGCGAACCTGGAGGGTGATGTGTTGGAGATCGGTGCCGGAACCGGCGTAAACCTTCGGCATTACTCGCCACAGATCAAGCGGCTTGTGCTCTGTGAACCAGACCCGGCGATGCGCAAGCAGTTGGAGGCGCGCTTAAGGGATTTCGCGCATAGTTCCGCTGAGATACGCACCTGTAGTGCCGAATCGCTTGATGTGGCTGATGGCAGTATCGACCATCTTGTCTCTACCCTGGTTTTCTGTTCGGTAACCGATCCGCGCCAGGCCATGCAGGAAGCATTTCGCGTACTTAAACCGGGCGGCAAGCTGATAGTCATGGAGCATGTCGCGGCCAGGGAGGAGAGCCGGCTCTATTTCTGGCAGCAGCTCTGCCAGCCTGTCTGGAAACGGCTTGCCTGTAACTGTCACCTGACCCGCCAGACGGCGCGTCTGCTGGAAGAGACCGGCTTCAAGCTTGATCTACGCCATGAAATTATGCAGGGTGCACCGTCGATTGTGACCCCCCTGATTGTCGGGCAGGCGATCCGCCCCTGAGAAAGAGAGTCTGGCATGGACAACCGTTTGGCTCAGATTCATCGCTTCTGGTTTGGTGAGAGCGACAGCGACAGTGAGACTATCAGGCAGAATGGGCAACTCTGGTTTGGAAAGGACGCGCAGGTCGATCAGGAGATTTACGACCGTTTTGCTGATCTGATCGAGTTGGCATCGCGGCAGAAGATCGAGAGCGATGGATTGAGGCCGCACCTGCAGTTGGCGGTGATCCTGCTGCTTGATCAGTTTACGCGCAATATCTTTCGTAATGACCCACGCAGCTTTGCCTCTGACCCTCTGGCCCGTTTGCTGGCACAGGAGCTGATTGGTCAGTCAGATGAGCAATTACGACCAATCGAGAGGGTTTTCCTTTACCTTCCGCTGGAACACTCAGAAGAGCTCGCTGATCAGAAGAGATCGGTTGAACTCTTTAGGGACTTGCATGGATCTGTGCCCGCTGATGTTAAGGAGTCCTTTGCCAAATTTTACGACTATGCGCTACGTCACTACGAGATTATCGCGCGCTTCGGCAGGTTTCCGCATCGCAATACAATACTCGGACGCACCTCAACCGCTGAAGAAATCGAATTTTTATCGCAGCCTGGGTCATCTTTTTGAATTCATTATTTTTGTTAGAATGTGTTGCAGGGGACAGAATTGACGATATGTTACCTGAAAGGTTATATTGATTAGGCAGGTCAGTTCTTTAGGGCGAGGACTTATGAACCAACTAACACAATGTCTGGACAAACAGTCAGAAGCGGTCTTGCGCCTTCTCGAAGGTGGGAAGCGGCGCGGACTGGAAGAGTTGCGAAAAGGGAAGGGGCGGGGGAGCCAAAAAGAGTTGTTCGCCATGGTCTCTGCTACCGAGCACGCCTTTCTCGAATTGCACAAGCGCTGTGGCACCGCAGTCCGTTTTTCCCGCCGTGACACAGCTACTGACACCGCGCTCGATATTCAATACCTGCTCTTCCATTTCAGTCGCCAGGTTTACGATATGGCATTCTCCACCAAAGAGGTCGATCCCGCATCGATCAGTTTCCCCCCCCCTGAAGCCTACTCACGGCATTACCCCGGTTCTGGCCCAGAAGATAAGGAGACCTACACGGCCTTCAAGCAATATTTCGGCGAGACGGTTTATTTAACAGTGAAATCAAATCTGCACCAAGGCGCAGAAATAGATTTGGCGCGTAAGGATCGGATCCTCCAGCTCCTTAAGCAACCCAATTGAGTTTGATAAGAGCTGTGCGAGTGGCGGTGGATTAGTTTAATGAAGGTGGCTTGGCGTGGTTTCTAATGGTATAAAGCCCCCCACTGATGTTGTTTTGTGAGGGCGAGGGGTTGTAAGGTAAAAGCCGCGAGTC
>JAAXQE010000243.1 GCA_012974425.1 Geopsychrobacter sp. | reverse complement strand
GAGTCTAAAATATGACCTTGAAATTATTGAGTTTTATAACTGTTACCACGCTGAGCGTTATAGCCAATATATCGCTCAGCGTCTAATCCTTGTTGAACTAAACCGCTGCGCGGTATAGCTCAACCCACTCTCAACTTTCGGAGAATGTCGCCGCTCAAACTCGACAGTCGACTCGTCACTTTGCAGGGCTTGGAAAAAAACAGCATCTCCCTAATCTCTGATTCAAATCTGTTGTTGAACATGCCAGAATGATCGGATGTTGAGAAAACGTTTAGCCATACGTATTGAAGGAACCGTGCAGGGTGTCGGCTTCCGCCCATTTATTTATCGGATCGCTCAGGAACGTGGGTTATCTGGTTGGGTCTTGAACGATAGTGAAGGGGTGCGGATAGAGGTTGAGGGGGCGCAGCATACCCTCGATGATTTTGGCGCGGCGATTCGCGCAGAGCTGCCACCGCTTGCTTCTATCAGTTGCCTGGCTGCTGTCGATATCCCGCTTGTTGCAGAGCCCGGTTTCTCGATTGCCCTGAGTGCTCAGTCTGCGCTGAAGACGGCCCAGATCCCACCCGATAGCTATGTCTGTCCCGATTGCCTCGCCGAACTGCTCGACCCGAATAACAGGCGCTTCAGGTATCCCTTTATCAACTGCACCAACTGCGGCCCGCGCTATAGCATTGTCAGCGGGGTGCCTTATGACCGGTCCTTCACGACTATGGTCGATTTCCCGATGTGCGCGAGCTGCCTGGGGGAATATGGCGATCCGGCCTCACGACGTTTTCATGCCCAGCCGAATGCCTGTGCCGACTGTGGCCCAACTTTGAGCCTGCATGATCAGGCTGGCACTCAGCTTGAAGGCGCTCAGCCTTTGGCTGCTGCGATCGGCCTGCTGAAGCGCGGTGAGGTGCTTGCGCTTAAGGGGCTGGGTGGTTTTCATCTGGCGGTTGACCCACAAAACCCTGAGGCTGTAGCACGTTTAAGAGCGCGTAAGTTACGTGACGAAAAACCCTTTGCCTTGATGGCGCGAGATATCGCGGCGGCGGAGACTTTTGTTCAGATCAACCCGCTTGAAAAGAGGCTGTTGGAGTCTGTCGAGCGGCCGGTTGTATTGCTCGAGAAGCGGACAGAGCAACAGCTGATCTGCGTCAACACCGCCCCGAATAATCGCTATCTAGGGGTTATGCTCCCCTATACACCACTCCACTATTTACTGCTTGAGGATTTCCCTGCGCTGATCATGACCAGCGGCAACCAGAGCGACGAGCCGATCTCTTATGCTGATGCGGATGCCTTTTTGCGCCTGAAAGGGATAGCCGACGGCTTCTTGTGTCACAACCGTAGGATTCAGACCCGCACGGATGATTCGATCATCAGGGTGCTGGCCGGTGAACCGCTTATGCTACGCCGTTCACGTGGTTATGTGCCGCGCGCGGTGAAACTGCCCCATGCGCAGCCGTCGGTGCTGGCGGTGGGGGCGGAACTTAAGAATACGATCTGCCTGACCTCTGCCGATCGGGCGACCTTGAGTCAGCATATCGGTGACCTGAAGAATCAGGCGGTGCTCGATTCGTTGCAGCAGGCCGCCGAGCACCTTCAGCAATTGCTGGCTACCCGGCCGCAACTGGTCATCCATGATCTGCACCCCGATTACGCCTCGACCTCTGTGGCTCAGCAGATGGCCGATCTGCCGCAACTGGCGGTTCAGCATCATCATGCCCACCTCGCCAGCTGTCTGGCCGATAATGGCCGTGATGAAAAGGCGATCGGGGTCATCTTCGATGGGGTAGGTTTGGGGAGTGACGGCCATATCTGGGGCGGCGAGTTTCTGCTGGGTGACTTTGCCGGGTTCGAGCGGGTCGGCCATCTGGCCGAGCTGGCCATGCCGGGTGGGGATGCTGCGACCCGTGAGCCCTGGCGGATGGCGCTCAGCCTGTTACATGCCGCCTACGCTGATGATCTGCCCGAACTTGCGGTGCTCGATACCATCGCAGCTGGCGATAAGAGACTGCTGCTACAGATGATTGAGAAGGGGATCAACTCCCCCTTGACTTCCAGCTGTGGCCGCCTGTTCGATGCGGTTGCGGCCCTGGCTGGGCTGAGTCAGAGGGTGAGTTACGAGGGGCAGGCTGCGCTTGAGCTGGAGATGTGTCTCGAGCATGATCTGCAGCTGGAGCCTTACACCTTTAGCCTGTTTGATGATGGGCAAGGAATCATCGTCGATCCCACCACGATGGTCAGAGAATTGGTTGCCGACCTGCAGCAGGGCAGGGGGGCAGGTGCTATCAGTGGCCGTTTTCATATAGGTCTTGCCGAAGCCATTTTACGGGTCTGTCTAAAACTTCGCGAGGAGCATGGCGCTTTGCCTGTGGCGCTTTCGGGCGGGGTCTTTCAGAATGTCTTTTTGACCGAAAAGCTGAATCTGCTACTGGCTGGGGCCGACTTCGAAGTGTTGCGTCATCGCCAGGTGCCACCCAATGACGGTGGCCTCTCCCTCGGCCAGGCCGCCATTGGCGGCTGTTACCTGCGCAATCGCACTCGTTAAATCGTCAGGGCCTTGCTCAGGCGTGGCAGCAGTTCGTCGATCGGGCGGATTCCTGCTTTGATCACCTTGTCGAGCGGGGTCAGCTGCATCTTGGAATTCTTGATCCCCAGCATTTTCCCTTTTTCTCTCGCCAGCAGTTTTTCTACCGCCGCCTGGCCGAAGCGTGCACCGAGCAGGCGATCGAAGACCGTGGGAGAACCACCACGTTGGTAGTGGCCGAGCACAATGGTCCGGGTTTCAAAGCCGATTTTATCCTTGATCTGTTCCGCAATCAGCTGGGCATTGCCCGCACCTTCGGCGACCATAATAATTGAGTTGGTGCGTCCCTGCTGGTAGCGGTGACGAAGCTCCTGGCAGATCTTTTCAAGATCATAGGGTTCTTCAGGGATGAGTGAATATTCGGCACCGCAGGCGATGGCGGAGACCACGGCCAGATAACCACAGTTACGGCCCATGGTTTCGACCAGAAAGGCGCGATCATGGGAGGAGGCGGTGTCCTTTATATTGTCGACCGCGCGGGCAATGTTGTTGAGTGCCGTATCCACCCCGAGCGATATATCGGTAAAGGGGATATCGTTGTCGATAGAGGCCGGGATGCCGAGCACTGCAGTGCCCTGTTGTGCCAGAGAGCGCGCGCCGGCGAGTGAGCCATCGCCGCCGAGGACGATCAACCCTTCGACCCCCATCCCGTTGAGATTCTCCGCCGCCAAGCGTTGACCGGCGCTCTGCAGCATCTCCTTGCAGCGCGCGCTCTGTAAAAATGTGCCGCCACGTTGCAGCACGTTACTGACCGATTTTGTACTGAGCAGTTCGTAGTGTCTATCGATAAGTCCCTGAAATCCCTTTTGAATGCCGATGACTTCTATATTGGCTGCAAGCCCGGCCCTGACGACAGCACGTACGGCCGCATTCATCCCGGAACAGTCTCCACCACTCGTTAATACGGCGATCCGTTTCATCCCGACCCCTTGTCCTGTCTGTGTTTTTGTGAATTAAAATCTTATCGCAGAATGACTGGTTTTGCTCATTTCAGCTGCAGTTTTTTGCTTCGTGGCGGCCAGGCGCTGTGCACGTATATAATGAAAGCAGTTCTGATCGAAATCGAAGATTAAAAAACCCACAAAAATGGTTGACCTCGTTCAGCAATCTGCTACTGTTTCCAAGGCATGTTAGAGATTGTTTATGACAACAGCGCTTGGCGTTTTGCTTAATTGGTGAGGTCGCTGGGACACTGCTTAGATAGGCCTTGAAATGAATACGCAAATACCGCACGTTTTGCCAATTTATCCCTTGAAAGACCATATTGTCTTTCCCTATATGGTTATTCCGCTCTTCTTCCCGCGCGAGGCGATCGGCGTGATTGATGAGGCGATGCGCCAGAGTCAGATGATTGGTGCGGTATATTGTCCCGGACCCAAGGGTGTCTGCACCTTTGATGAGCATCCGCGTGTCGGGACTGTGTGTAGGATAAATCAGCTGGTTAAGTTTCCAGATGGTGGTGGCAAGGTCACCATAGAGGGTGTTCAACGTTTCATTATGAAGGCGCCGGTGCAAACAGAACCTTGTTTGACCGCGGTTGTTGAGCTGGTTGTTGAAAAGGAGGAGCGGGGACTGGTGGTCGATGCGCTGGTCCAGAGCGTTAACGCCCTCTTGAAAATAGCCCTGGCCTACGGTCGCCCACTGCCGGAAGATGTTCTGAAGATGATCGATCGGATCGAAGATCCGGGGCGACTGGCCGACTTGATCACGGTCTACCTGGGGATCGACCCGGGGGGCCAGCAACAACTGCTTGCGATACTCGAGCCGATTGAGCGGCTTAAATCGGTCTACATGCACCTGACGACAGAAGTTCAGAAGATGCAGGTTAAGGGTGTGATCGATCAGGAGGTCAACAAGCGACTCGGCAAGAGTCAGAAAGAACATCTGTTACGCGAGCAGATGAAGCAGATTCAGCAGGAGCTTGGCGACCAGGATCCGCGCATGGCTGAACTCTCTGAGTTGCGTAAACGGATAAGGGACGCTGAAATGCCAGATGATGTGCTGTTGGTTGCCGAAAAAGAGTTGCGCCGCCTCGAGCAGATCAATCCGGCTTCCCCTGAATATACGGTATCGCGGACTTACCTCGATTATCTGTGCAATGCCCCTTGGCAAAAAGGGACCCAGGATAATCTGGATGTCAAACAGGCCGAGCGAGTTTTAAACGAGGATCACTATGACCTTAAGGAGGTCAAGGAGCGTATTCTTGAATACCTTGCGGTGCGTAGCCTGAAGGCGACGACCAAGGGACCGATCCTCTGTTTCGTCGGGCCTCCCGGGGTCGGCAAGACCAGCCTCGGTCGTTCAATAGCGCGGGCCATGGGGCGTAAATTCATCAGGGTTTCTCTGGGCGGGATGAAAGATGAAGCCGAGATACGTGGGCATCGGCGCACCTATATCGGAGCACTCCCCGGACGGATAATTCAGGAGGTTTGTCGGGTCGAATCGAACAATCCGGTTTTCATGCTGGATGAAGTCGATAAGATAGGCCAGGACTTTCGTGGAGATCCTTCATCGGCGCTGCTCGAGGTTCTGGATCCGGAGCAGAATGACAGCTTCAGCGATCATTATCTGGATGTTCCTTACGATCTTTCAAGGGTCATGTTTATCACGACCGCAAATATCATGGATCCGATCCCGAGCGCTTTGCGTGACCGGATGGAGGTGATCCGTTTGAGTGGCTACAGTGATGAAGATAAGGAGCAGATTGCTTACAAGTATCTGATTCCCAAAGAGATCGAAGAGAATGGCCTGGCGAAGTACCCCCTCGAATTTGCTCCTGAAGCGGTACGCAAGATCATCCACGATTATACCCGCGAGGCCGGGGTCAGAAATCTGGAGCGCAAGATCGCCGCCGTCTGTCGCAAGGTGGCTTTTGGTATTGCTCAGGGTGATGCCGCACGCAGTCGGATCGACGAGTCGGACATCGAAAATCTGCTTGGACCTCGTACCTATTTTATCGAAGTCGCCGCTGAGCGGGATCGGATCGGGGTCGTGACTGGCTTAGCCTGGACTGAGTCAGGGGGCGATATCCTGTTTATTGAAGCCGCACGGATGAAGGGGAACAAGGGGCTGACGCTGACCGGTAGTCTCGGTGACGTGATGCAGGAATCGGCCAAAACCGCCCTCAGTTATGTGCGTGGTCATGCCGAACTGTTCGGCATAGAGCAGGATTTCTTCGAGAAGAGTGATCTGCACATCCATGTCCCTTCCGGGGCGATTCCGAAGGATGGCCCCTCGGCCGGCGTGACTATCGCCGTGGCGATCATCTCATTGCTAACTGGTCGCGCTGCCCGGCGAGATGTCGCGATGACTGGTGAGCTGACCCTGACCGGGCGCATCCTGCCGATCGGAGGGGTAAAGGAGAAACTCCTCGCTGCCCGGCGCGCCGGTGCCAAGACCGTCTTACTGCCGATCCGAAATCGCGAACATCTGGCCGAGCTGGATCCAGAGTTGTTAGCGGATCTTGAGGTTCATCTGGTTGAATGTGTGAATGATATCCTGATCCACACCCTGCTGCCCTTAACCAACACTGTCGGACCGAACAGTACCCTTGAGATGTTGCCACCGGTCGCGCCTGTGTAGGCGGGCTACACTGCTAATCCGATTTTCTTTAAAATCCCTACAGCAAATTTGTAGGGATTTTTTAATTTGATGCGATGCCTAGGAGGCTGTCGGACTTTCCATGAACCGGCTGCAAATCCGTTTGTTTGGCCCCGATTTCAGCTTCTTTTTGCCCCATAGCTACGGCTATGAGCCTGCAAACGAGCTAAAACCAGGTCTCAAACCTCCGAATTTTCGCTTCGGTCCGTTAAGTCCGGCAGCCACCTAGCCAGCGTGTATGAGAATAAGGTAAGATCCAGATACGCTTTTTTTGATCGTTCTTCTTCTGGTGAGGTGTTTCATGCGCAGTATATGCTTGTTATTGGGTCTTTTGGCGCTGTTTGGTCAACCTCTTTATGCCGCGCAGCTTGCTGAACGGGTGCATGAAGAGCGTCTTGAAAATGGACTGACTCTGTTGATGCTTGAGCGGCGCGATGCGCCGACGGTCAGCGCCTATATCAGTTTTCGGGTTGGTGGTGCCAATGAGGGAGCCCATAACCGCGGGATTGCGCATCTGCTCGAACATATGTTGTTCAAGGGCACCAAGACCCTCGGGACCAGCGACTATGCCGCCGAAAAGCCGTTGCTCGGCCAGATTGAAAGCGTCGGCAGCCGGATCGATCTGTTGAAGAACAACCCTGCTGCGGATCAGGCTGAGCTTGAAACCCTACGCGAGCGCTTAACTGAGTTGCAGCAGCAACATAAAGAGTATGTAGTTAAGGACGAATTCTCGCGGATTTACGCCGAGAACGGGGGGGTGGGCTTCAATGCCTTCACCAGCAAGGACCAGACGACCTACTTGATCTCCTTGCCTGCAAACAAGCTTGAGCTCTGGGCCGCCATAGAGTCTGACCGCCTGCAGAATGCTGTGTTGCGTGAGTTTTATACCGAGCGCGAAGTCGTCCGCGAAGAACGCCGCCGTTCGTATGAAAGTAACCCGGGCGGAATGCTCTACGAGGCCTTGATCGCCAATGCCTATACGGTTCACCCTTATCGGAATCCGGTGATCGGTTGGGACTCCGATATTGCGAACCTCTCCCTTGCCGAAGCGCGCGATTTTTTCAAGCGCTATTATCGACCGGTCAATATGGTGATTACTCTGGTTGGAGATTTTGACAGCGAGAAGGCCAAGGCTCTGGTCACAAAGTATTTCTCCGCTATCCCCTCTGGCACGCCCGTTCCCCGGGTTATAGATCTGGAACCTGCGCAGCGTGGCGAGAAGCGGATTACGGTAAATTTCGAGGCTGAACCCGATCTGTCGATCGCCTTCCATAAACCGGCCATGCCGCATCAGGATGACTATTCTGCTGACCTCTTGACGGATATTCTGGCCGGTGGCGCGACCTCGCGTCTGTATAAACGGTTGGTTGTTGAGGAGCAGTTGGCCAGCAGTGTCCATATTTACGGCGCTCCCGGCAGCCGTTATGACAACCTGCTGGTGATCGGCGCAACACCGCGGCATCCGCATACGGTTGCCGAGGTTGAAGCTGCGATCTATGCAGAGTTGGATCGACTCAAGAGCGAACCGGTTTCTGCACAGGAACTGCAGCGGGCACGTAACCGCCTGGTTACTGATAATTTACGCCAGATGCGCACTAACAACGGCTTGGCCCGGTTGCTGTCGAGTTATGCTGCGATCGGCAGTTGGCGATACCTGACCGATTATGCCGAAAAGATCGAGGCGGTCGATGCCTCCGGGTTGCTCGCTTTTGCCAATCGGTATTTCTCTGCCAATAACCGGACAGTCGCTGTTTTGCAACGTGAGGTGAAATGATGAGATTGAAATTCTGTTTCCTGTTTTTACTAGCGCTTACGGCTTGTAGTGCCCAGGTGCAGACTCAAGCTAACCGTCCTGATTCGTTGAATTTTCCTGATCTGGAGTTCGAATTCCCTCAGGTAGCACATCTGACCCTGGCCAATGGGATTGAGGTTTATCTGCGTGAGGATCATGATCTTCCGTTGGTTGAGGTCACCGCCATGGTTGGGGGTGGCTCTGTCTTTGATCCCCCCGATATGACCGGCCTGTCGGATTTGTTTGTCGAGGGTTTGCAAACAGGTGGCGCCGGAGCTTACTCCTCGGAGCAACTTGAGGAAAACCTCGATAACATGGCGGCCGATCTGGCGGTGAGCAGTAGTGACTATGCCTATACGATAAATATGTCGATGCGTCGCCAGGATCTCGAGCAGGGGGCTGCTATTCTGGCGGATATTTTACGCGAACCCGGCTTCGATCCGCAACGGATCGAGGTAGCCCGGCAGGGATTGATTGAGGGAGTCCGGCGCCGCAACGATGATCCCGGCGCAATTGCTGGCCGTACCCTCTCTCAGACTATTTATAAGAATCATCCTCTAGGCCGTGTGCCCAAGAAGAATACTCTCGAAAATATCCAACGGGAAGATCTGCTGCGTCTGCATCAGACCTATTTTCAGCCGAACAACCTGTCGCTTGCAGTCTCGGGCGATATTGATCTCGAGGTCCTGAAAGTCCTGTTGGGTCAGATATTTGAAGGCTGGGAGGCCTCTGAGCTTCCTAACCTCGAGCCACCAGCACTACCCGAGATGCCACAAAACGGCGGGATCTCGATCGCGGACAAGGATATCCCGCAAACGACAATTATGCTTGGTCAACCCGGCATTGATAAGAATAACCCGGATGTGATGACCCTGAAGGTAGCGAATTTTATCCTTGGCGGTGGTGGTTTCAACAGCCGGATGATGCGCGAGATTCGCTCAAATCAAGGGCTGGCGTATTCCGTCTATTCCTATTTCCAGATCGGACGTGTTCTGCCTGAACTCTTTATCGCCAAATGCGAAACCAAGTGTGGCTCGACCCTAGAAGTTGTCGGGATGATGCGGGCCGAGATGCAGGCGATGATTGACTTGCCGGTATCGGATAAGGAACTGACAACCGCCAAGGAGAGTCTGATCAACAGCTTTGTTTTCGCTTTTACCAATAGTCATTCGATCGTCACGCGTCAGCAACGGCTCGATTTCTACGCTTACCCGGTCGACTACATGCAGACATACCGACAAAAGATTGCTGCGGTGACGACTGAGGACGTTCAGCGGGTTGCCAAACAATACCTGCGTCCCGACCAATTACAGATCGTACTCGTCGGCCGGAAGAATGAATTTGAGCAGGATCCGGGTGCGGCCTTGGGCATGCCGGTTGAAAATGTGGATCTTGGGTTGGAGTAG
>JAAXQE010000208.1 GCA_012974425.1 Geopsychrobacter sp. | reverse complement strand
CGTCAAGCGCAGGATCATTTAATCGGGCGCGGGTCAAAAAACCAGCGACTCCCTGCACAGCCTCAGCAAACCAAACCCACGGAAATGGCCTACTTATTGAATAGCTATCCTACAATCAAGCTCATGTATTTATACCGGCACCAGGAAACTCAATGACTGCGCACTCTGAAGCACAAAAAGAACAGGTTGAAATTGGTGTCAAGATTCTGGCAGAGATAAAGTCTCCCGCTTACATCTTGCGCCTCCACACGGGCGAAGCCCAGTTGAATCTCTATGCCCGAATCATCGTTTTCGATGCCGAAGACACCATCCCACCTTCCGAACTGATTGAACTCCTGGCAAAAAACCATATCGGGGAGGGTGTCGATCTTGAGGAGGTCGCCAGATTCTGCAGCAAGGCTGCGATGGGGATCAATCAGGAAAATGTTCTGCTTGCGCGTGGCACAGCACCGACTGTGGGCGACGATGGCTGGCTTGAGCTAAGCGTAAGAACCAGTGACGCCTGCGCAGACTACCATGAAGACGCCAAGGGGAACGTCGACCTGCGCACCCTCAACACCTTTACCAACGTTGAGGATGGCCAGCAGATCGGGATCATTCATCCACCGCAGCTTGGCATATCGGGCTTCACTCTCCAGGGTGAACCGATTGCAGCCATTAAAGGTCAACCCCTTGTTCTTGCCCTCGGGGAAGGGGTTAAGCTGAGTGAGGATGGTGCCACCGCCCTGTCGACTAGTGGTGGCCGCGTCGTCTTTGATGGCCGGACCCTTTCGATCGCTGAGGAGTTCGTGGTCAGGGGTGATGTCGACTTAAGCGTAGGCAATATAGATTTCAACGGAGTCGTCGAGATCAGTGGGGACGTCCTCGATGATTTCAATATCACCGCCAGCAAGGGTATCCGAATCAGCGGAGCGGTCGGCGCCTGCCGACTCATTTCGGGTGGTCCGGTCGAAATCGGCAGCATGGCCGGGCTCGGTACGGGTCTGGTGCGCTGTCAGGGCGACCTGCGCGCAAAATATCTGAATCAGGTCCAGGTTGAATGCTGGGGCAATGTCGAAGTCGCCCTTGAGATTCGCAACTGCAGCGTCAAGGCAACCAGGGCAATCATGGTCGAACGCGGCACCATATCGGGCGGGGAGATGGTTGCCCTCGATGGTATCGAAGCGAAACATCTGGGCGCGGTCTCCGGAATCAAGACCCGCTTGACCGCCGGTATCTATTTCCCCGAAGTCGATCGCCTAGCCAGCCTGCAGCAGCAACAACGTAGCTACAACCAGCAGGTGCAACACCTCAACACCGCCCTGGCCCCACGTAACAAGTCTAAAAATATGCGCAAGGCACTGCAGGAGGCGCTAGAACTTCGTGCCAACCTGTTGACACAGCGAAAAGCCACGATTGAGCAGGAAAAAACAAATGTCGACAAATCATTGGCCGAGTTCAAGGCTGAAGATCATCCCAGTGCCAATCCGAAGATAAACGCTCTCGGCAGTCTCAAGGAGGGCGTAGCCATTGTTCTGGGGAGCATCGTTGAAGAGATCAAATATGAGCACACCGGGCCAATCTCAGTCATTGAAGATCGGACCAAGGGGATTCTACACTTCATGGGCCATTCCCCCTTACAGGTTCTGGCAAAAGAGATCGGCGACGAAGAGCTGGACGATTCTGAGGAGTAATAGACAATGCCGCAAACCGAATTGAAAGCCATCATCCGTAAGATGATCATGGTTGAACTGAATGCGAGAACTTACTATTTGAAGGCGGTTGAAGCGATGCAGGATGAGGGGGCGATCTTCAACTTCACCCTGCTCGCAGATGAAGAGACGGAACACGCCCGGAGCTTCTATCAACTCTACCCGGGTGACGACCTCCCCTCTTTTGAAGAGATGTTGGCCGAGGCGGAAGACAACAGCCAGGTCTTGAAATCGGTAGATGTCGAGCTGATGGCGCGCCTCGATGAACGCCAGGTCTTAGAGTTGGCGCTGAAGCTTGAGAAAGAAGTCGAAGAAAATCTGCGCAGAATGCAAACTGAGATCAAGAGCCCCGCAGCGCGTGCCGTGGTCGAGAAGAACGTCGAATCAACCGCGCTCCACTACGAAATAATCGCAATCGAATACACTCGCCTCTACGGAGATCTTGTCGACTAGGAGGCTGTCCGACAATGAATGACCGGCTCCTATCCCCAGACTAGCCGCGCGCCTTGAGTGCCGAAATCAGCTTACCTGAGATCTGATTCGAGGCGTTGACACAGTCGTTGATTCCGACCCCGAAAAATGCGTTTCCGGTCACAAAGAGTCCGGGGATATTCTCAAGCCGACTGTCAAATTCTGCCAAGCGCTTAGCGTGCCCGGGGATATACTGCGGAATGGCGCGCCGATGACGGAAGATCTTGACAAAATCGGGCGCGGCGTCGATCCCCATGATTTTCTTCAGATCGGCCATCGTCTTCTGCTTGACCTCATCATCACTCAATTCGATCGCCTGCGGATTCGTCGCACCGCCGAACATCGAACGGAGCAACACCTGACCACGCGGAGCGCGATTGGGGAAGATACTCGAATCCCAGAGAGTGCCCAGAGTGTTGCGCTGCTCCCCCTTGGCAATCAAATAACCGAAGCCGGAGAGATCACGGGCAATCTTGTCGCGCTGGTAACCAAAACAGACAACATTCATCGGTGCATAGGGGATCTGCTGCAGCAGCGCAGAGGCCTGGCCATCGGTCTGTTCCAGCATGCCGCAGAGAGCATGGGCCGGGACGGCACTGACAACGAACTCTGCCTCAACCTGCGTCTCGTCTTCGAGATGCAACAAGAAACCACCCTGCTTGGCCTCGATCCGGGTAACGCCGCTACCGATCCGCACCGCTGCGGAAGTTTTTTCGACCAGGGCATCGCTCAATTCCTGGATACCGCCCGCGAATGAGGTCAGGGTACCGCCAGGGCCGGCGGCGCTCGCAACTTGAATCCCCGCCTTGCGTTCGGCACGTTTTTTACGCCCTAGTTTGGCCATCGCCTTCAGCAGGCCACCATATTCCTGTTCCAGCTGGTAGATTCGCGGGAAACAGCTGCGCACACTCATGGTTTCAGGATCACCGGCAAAAATTCCGGAGACCATCGGGCCGATCAGGCGCTCAAGGGCTTCGCCACCGAGACGGCGGCGGGCAAAATCGGCGAGGCTTTCATCCTCAGCATCCCGCCTAGGTGAAACCAACATCTCACAGCCGAGACGGATCTTACCTGGCCAGCTGATCAACTTCGACTTGAAGAAAGAAGCGGCATCCTCCGGTAAGCGGTGCAGGGTTTCTGCCGCATAGATAAAACGCTTGCGCGCGTTGTCGTTGGAGCGGAGCAGATTGGCGTCGACTCCGAGGCCGCGACACAGATCGAGCGTCATCGGCTTATTGTCGAGAAATCCGTTCGGCCCCCATTCACAGAGGAAACCGTCGGACTTGACAGTCATCATCTTGCCACCGGTGCGCTCGAGTTTTTCAAGCACGACAATCTCGACTTCCAAGCCGTCCTGCTTTGCCAGATTTTCAAGGGCGAAAGCGGTAGACAATCCTGAGATACCTGCTCCCAATACGGCTATTTTTGTCATATTTGTAATCCAATGACCCTAGGAGACC
>JAAXQE010000250.1 GCA_012974425.1 Geopsychrobacter sp. | reverse complement strand
GCGATCAGCTGAGGTGCTCGAATAATATCTTGCTGCCGATAACGCAGAGGACTACTCCGCCGGCGACCTCGACCCGCTGTCCCCAGAGGGCGCCGATCTTGCGCCCCAGCAGCATGCCGGCGACGGTAAAGACTGCGGCGACCAGCCCGATCACCAGAGCCGGCAGCCAGATACTGACCCCGAGCAGGGCCAGGGAGAAGCCGACCGCCAGGGCGTCGATGCTGGTGGCGACCGAAAGCATGACCAGGGTTGCGCCGCGGGTTGGATCGCGGACCAAAGCCTGGTCATCCTCCCTGCGTAGGGCCTCCAGAATCATCTTGCCGCCGACGAACCCGAGCAGCCCGAAGGCGATCCAGTGATCGTAGGCACTGATCCAGTGCTGCACGCTGCGTCCGGCAAACCAGCCGGCAATCGGCATCAGGGCCTGAAACAGGCCGAAGTGCAGGCCCAAACGAAACCAGCGCCGCTCGGCCAGGGGGTTCAGGACGGCCCCGGCGGTCAGAGCCACGGCAAAGGCGTCCACCGCCAGGGCGACGGCGATGCCGAATAGAGTCAAAAGTTCCAAAATTATAATTCTCTCTTTAGCGTCAAGATCCGAAATGGGATACGGCCGTCACGGGTTTGTGCCCGGCACCAGGGTTACGTAGCCCTCGGCTTCCGGCGAATAGCGCAGTAATTCCCCGCGCTGAATGTCGAAATACCAGCCGTGCAGACTGAGGGCCTGAGCCTCCACTCGCTGCTGGAGCCAGGGGAAGCTGAGCAGGTTGTCGAGGGAGAGCATGATCGCGGCCTGCTCGCAGGCGCGGGTTTGCAGTTGCTCCGATTTCCCGGCGAGTTCCTCCTGGACCCTGAGCTTGGCCGGTTCGGCCAGGCTCACCCACTTACCGATGAACTCGCCCACCTGGCAGTCACAGTCGCTGCTCATCAGCCCGGCGATTCCGCCACACTGGGAGTGTCCCAGCACGATAATATGCTCGACCTGCAGCTGGCAGACCGCATATTCGAGCGCCGCACTGACTCCGTGATAACCGGCGTCCGGTTCATAAGGGGGGACCAGGTTGGCGACATTGCGGATGATGAACAGATCCCCGGGATCGGCCCCGGTCAACAGCGAAGGGTCGACCCGGGAATCGCTACAGCCGATCACCAGGGTCTTGGGCTGTTGGCCCACCTTGAGCTGGGAAAACAGCTCGCTGTCGCCGCGAAAATAGTTTTTCTGGAACTGCCGGAAGCCGGCGATTAATTTGACAATATCCTGCATGCATTCCTCCTGGGTCAGGTTCAGCTATCACTCGTGCCCGCTAAGGCCGCCAGCGCCTCGTCGGCGGTCTGATCATAGCGTTCCCGCTCACGGTCGGCCAGCTCTTTGAGGCCCTGATCGATATAGGGGTACTTGAGCGCCAGGATGCGCGCCGCCAGGATCGCCGCGTTGCGTGTTCCGTCGACGGCGACCGTGGCGACCGGCACCCCGGGCGGCATCTGCACCGTGGAGAGCAGGCTGTCCCAGCCGGAGAGGGGACCGTTGCCCAGCGGCAGGCCGATCACCGGCAGACGGGTGTGCCCGGCGATGACTCCGGCGAGGTGGGCGGCCACCCCGGCACAGCCGATCAGCACCTGCACCCCTTCGGCGTGGGCGCGGTCCAGGTAGGCGAAGACCTTGTCCGGGGTGCGGTGGGCCGAGGCAACCAGGATCTCGCTGGCGATTCCCAACTCGTCGAGGGTCTCGCGCACCTTGATCACCTTGGGCAGGTCATTGGGGCTGCCGGTCAGGATACCGACCAGAATCTGCTTACTGTTTGTGATGGTGCTGGCTTCCTTGCTCATGTTGTTTCTCCTGCGATAAATGAGTTTTCGGGCGTAATCGCCGCCCGATTCAGCCGATCGTGAACGGCCAGCCACTCTTTGGTCGCTGGGGGTTTTTCGGCGCAGATATAATCGAAGCCTCCGGCATCGAGGCGGCGTAGACTGGCGTAGAGCTCCCGCGCATATTCCTGGGGTTGTAACGGCATTGGAATTCTGTCCACTCTGGCCGCAGGCTCGGAGCTGGTCTGGGGTGGCGTTAATGCCATGACCGCTACCCGACAACCCCTTTCGCGCATAATCTTCAGCCAGGAGCATAATGCTGAGGCTGGTCTGAGGATCAGAGGAGTTTTAGGCGCATAGTGAGATGCTAGGAGCCCGGGTGCCCTGATTGTCGGAGAGCTCTGCGGTATCTCGAGCTTGCACCCTAGAACCTCTGCGATTTCGGCGATGGAAATCTGGCCCGGCCGCAACAGACAAGGACGTGGACCAATCAGGCTGACGATGGTCGACTCCAGTCCGACCCGGCACGGGCCGCCGTCGAGTACCATCTCGACCTGTTCGCCAAGTTCGTCGCGCACATGGGCGGCGCAGGTCGGGCTGATCCGCCCGAAGCGGTTGGCCGACGGCGCGGCCAGCCCACCGTCGAAGTGGCGCAACAGCTCAAGGGCCAGAGGATGATCGGGCACCCGCAGGCCGATGCTCTCTTGTCCCCCGGTGACCTCGAGGGGGACTGCAGGATGCCGCGGCAGAATCAGGGTCAGGGGGCCCGGCCAGAATCGTTCTGCCAGAAGCCAGGCCTGTTCCGGAATATCCCGCGCCCAGGCGGTTAAGCTCTCGGCAGAGGGGAGATGCACGATCAGCGGGTGATTTGCGGGCCGCCCCTTGAGTTCGAAGATCCGCCTGACTGCGGCCGGATTGGCGGCATCGGCGCCGAGACCATAGACCGTTTCGGTGGGAAAGGCGACCGTCTTGCCCGCGCGCAGCAGTCGGACGGCCGCAGCGATATCCACTCCGGGTTTATGCTGCTCGATCATCGATTTCCCCACAATCACCACCAGAACGCGCCAGCTGTTGTCCTGCGGTACGTTTCTGCAACGCCCGGCGCAGCAGCACATAGCCGGTCAGCGCCGAAGCCAGTGAGCCGAGCAAGATCCCGAGCCGTGCCGCGTCGGCCGTCTCCGCGCCGCCGTCCAGGGCCAGGGTGGCAACGAACAGGCTCATGGTGAAGCCGATACCGCAGAGCACCGCCATGCCATGGAACTCGCGCCAATTGATCCCCTGGGGCAGGCGGGCCAGACCCAGTTTGATCCCGATCCAGCAAAAGCCGACGATGCCGAGTTGCTTGCCGATAAAGAGTCCGGCGGCAATCCCCAGCGGCAGGGGCGCCAGCAGGTCTGACGGGCTCATCCCGGTCAGCGAGACCCCGGCGTTGGCGAAGGCGAACAGCGGCAGAATGCCGAAGGCGACCCAGGGGTGCAGGTTGTGCTCAAGGTGGCGCAGCGGCGAGTTGCCGTGCTGATCCTTGGCGCGCAGCGGGATGGCAAAGGCCAACACCACCCCGGCGAGGGTGGCGTGAACTCCCGATTTCAGGACACAGACCCAGAGGAAGACCCCGACTACGACGTAGGCGGCGATGCGCGTCACGCCGAGGCGGTTCATGCTAACCAGTCCCACAATGGCCAGGGCCGCCAGGAACAAAGAGACCAGCGACAGATCGCTGGTGTAAAAGAGCGCGATGATGACGATGGCGCCGAGGTCGTCCATGATCGCCAGGGTCAGCAGGAACAGCTTGAGGGAATTGGGGACCCCCTTGCCGAGCAGAGCCAGAACGCCCAGGGCGAAGGCGATATCGGTCGCCGCCGGGATGGCCCAGCCTTGCAAGACGGCGGGATTACTCCAGGTTACCCAGACGTAGATCAGCGCCGGCACCAGCATGCCGCCTAAGGCGGCGATGCCGGGCAGGGCGATCTGCGGCAGGCTCGAGAGTTCCCCTTCGAGGACCTCGCGCTTGACCTCGAGGCCGACCAGCAGGAAGAAGATTGCCATCAGGCCGTCGTTGATCCAGAGCAGCAGCGGCTTGGCCAACTCCAGCGCCCCGACCTGGACCTCGACATGGGTCTGCAGCAGCCCAGCGTAGAGGGTGGAGAGGGCGGTGTTGGCGCAGATGAGCGCCAACAGCATGGCGCCGATCAACATCAGGCCGCTCGCCGATTCGAGCTTTAAAAAATCACGGATTGCTTGAACAGTCATAGTCTCTCTTTACTAGATGTAGGTTAACGTTGGGGCCTGCGCCAAGGGGTCAAGGTTCGCAGGCGCTGACGCCGCGGCGGGTCATGGCACGGCCCGAGCTGATGAGCAGAAGCAGTACGGTCAGCGGCAGGGCCCCCCAGAGCAAAGCGCTATTTAAGGCTGGCAGGGTTTGATGCCCTACGGCACTTAGCACTAGATAGAGGCTGTAGATCAGATAGTAGCCGCTAAGCAGGGCCCCCTCCCAGCGGCTGATAAGGTAGCCGCTGAAGAAGATCGGCAGGCAGACCGCCATGACCGCGACCATGACCGGGAAGTCAAAAGCAAGGGCCTGCGCGGCAATCGGTACGCCGCCGGGAGCGACAGCGGCGGTCAGGCCGAGCACCGCCAGGATATTAAAGAGGTTGCTGCCGACGATATTGCCGACCGCCATATCCCGCTGTCCGCGCAGGCTTGCCATCACCGAGGTGGCGAGTTCCGGCAGCGAGGTGCCGATCGAAACGATGGTCAGCCCGATCAGCAGATCGCTGACGCCGAAAAATTTCGCCATGGAAACCGCCCCGGTGACCAGCCAGTTCGAGCCGCTCCCGAGCAGTGCCAGACCGGCGAGGATCAAGAGCAGGTTGCGCAGCAAACTGCCGCCGCTGTCGCCAGCCTCTGTTGTGGCCTGCTCAGGTTCAGCTTCGCGATTTTCGCGGCGGCTGCGCGCAATGGCCCAGACCGTGTAGCCGATCACCCCGCAAAAGAGTAACAGCCCCTCCGGCCGACTGATGACTCCATCGAGGGCCATCCCCCAGGCGAGCAGCGAAACCCCTACCATCAGCGGCACCTCGATGCGGAGCAACTGCCGGGAAACAACCAGCGGGGCGGCCAGGGCCGATAATCCCAGAATCAGCAGAATGTTGGCGATATTGCTCCCCACCACGTTGCCGACGGCGATGCCGGCCTGGCCGGAGGCGGAGGACATCAGGCTTACCCCCAACTCCGGCGCACTGGTACCGAAGGCGACCACCGTCAAGCCGACTACCAGTGGCGAAATGCCGAAGGACGTGGCCAGGTGCGCCGCGCCGCGCACCATGCATTCGGCCCCGGCGATCAGGGCAACAAAGCCGCAGATAAAGAGCAAGAGGGTCAATAGATCCATGGGGCGGGCTCCTGTGGTAAGCGTTCGCTGGGTCGCACTGTCTAACCCCGACCCGCGGCCAGGGCCTCGAGGCGGGCGATGCGCTGCGCCATGGGCGGGTGGGTGGAGAAGAGCTTCATCATCGATCCGCCGCTTAAGGGGTTGACGATGAACATATGGGAGGTCGCGGGGGTCGCCCCCTGCAGCGGCATCGCCTTGGCCCCCATCTCCAGCTTGCGCAGGGCACTGGCCAGGGCCAGCGGCTTGCCACAGATTCGGGCCCCGGCGGCGTCGGCCAGGTACTCGCGTGAGCGGGAGACTGCCATCTGGATCAGCATCGCCGCTATCGGCGCGATGAAGGCCAGGGCCAGGCTGCCGGCCAAGCCGCCACCCTCTTCGTCCTCGCTGCGTCCGCCGCCGAAGATGGCGGACCACTGCAGCATGCTGCCGAGCATGCCGATGGCGCCGGCAAAGGTCGCGGCGATGGTCGAGATCAGGGTATCGCGGTTCTGGACATGGGCCAGTTCATGGGCCATGACCCCTTCGAGTTCCTCCTCGGAGAGGATGCGCATGATCCCTTCGGTCGCAGCGACTGCTGCGTGCTGCGGATTACGCCCGGTGGCAAAGGCATTGGGACCTTCGGAGGGGATGATGTAGACCTTGGGCATCGGCATCTGCGCCTGCTGGGCGAGACGCCGCACCATGCGATAAAGTGCCGGACTCTCGGTTTCGGAGACCTCACGCGCCTTGTACATCTTGAGGACGATCTTGTCGGAATACCAGTAGGAGAAGAAGTTCATGCCGCCGGCGATGAGAAAGGCGATGATCATGCCGGACCGGCCGCCGATGGCACTGCCCATGGCGACGAGCAGCAGGGTGAGACAGGTGAGAAGAAAGGTGGTCTTGATGCGGTTCATTGCTTTTACCTCCGTACGCGTTGATTGCGCCGCGGGTAAAAGAAAAGACCTCTACCCGCGGCATATAAATATGCCGTGGATAAAGGTCTTGCAAGTTTCGACTTGGTGTCCGAATCCCACGCCCGGGTGGTTTGAGCCACCGTATTGACGAATCGTGGGCCGGCCTTTTTTGTGCCGGAAGCTACTCCCCTTTAACTGCAAGAGATGATATTCATGGCCACACAGCCTGTCAACCGAAATCGGTTAACCCAAGAAATAAACAGACCCTTAGTGACCGTTTTCCATATGGTCGAGCATGGTCCTGACCTTGTCTGCACCCGGCCCGGCAGGGACAACCTGCAGATAGCGGGTCCAGGCCTCCTTGGCCTTTTCCTTATCCTGCAGACCGTCACGATAAACGATGCCAAGGTTATAGAGTGATTGTGGATGCTCGGGATTCAAACTGTTGGCTTTTTTGAAGTTAGCGATGGCTTTATCATGCCAGCCAAAGCGGCGATACATGATGCCCTGGTCGGTCAGGACGTTGGGATCATTGCCATCCATTTCGAGTGCCTTGTCGTAGGCCTCGATCGCCTTCATCGGCTGGTCTGAATCAAAATAGTTATGCCCCAGTTCGACCCAGGCCTTACGATTCTCAGGCTCTTTCGCCACGATCTCCTCCAGCGATCGAATCTTCTGCTGATAGTTAATCGTGGGTGCGGCGCTGGATACCTGAGTCGCAGGCGCCACTTTTTCTTTGGAATTGGATAACATCAGACCGACCAGCATTCCGACGACTGAGAAAACGACGACTAATAAAATGGTCTCTTTTTTCATGACTGCTTCCTTAAATGGGTTGATGGTGTTCGTTCGGATTTTTCAATCCACCGCGAGTAAAAAAATGATGAAGGCGTAATTAATAACCATAATTACGAAATGATTCAACCATCAATCGATCTCGGGTCGCTCGCCTCGGGCGCGCTTGCGATAAAAGGAGACCAGCGCCAGCAGTACCCCGGCGCCCATGGCGATCCCGCCGGCGAGGGCCAGACCGGCCCCGGGGTCGTAATTGGCGGTCAGCAGGCTGTAGGTTTTATAGACAGGCTCGCCGCGTGCTCCACCAGGGCCAGCAGGCTGGTAGCCGGCGAAGGTGCGGCCGAAGGAGGCCGGTAGAACCACCAGCCCCTGCCAGGTGAGCGGGTGGTTGATGCGAACCTGGGCCCGGGCGACCTCGGTATCGCCCTTCAGCAGGACCAGCGAGTTGAGCATGTCCATCGGGCGCCCGCTTTGACCGATAATCGGCTGGAAGGCTTCGAGGCGGAGATACATGCCGGGTAACTTCAGCGCTACGGTCTGGCCGACAAAGACCTGATTCCCCTCGCTCCGGAAGCCCGCCATGCTGCCCCAGAAATAGGCCACCACCAGCAGGATGAAACCGAGATGGATAAGATATTCGCCGCTCTTGCGCCAGCGACTGCGAATCGCCAGGGCCCAGTCGATAAAGCAGCAGAGCGTATTCAGAAACAGCAGCCCGAGCAGCAGACCGGCCAAGGGGACCCACCCGGTCAACAGCGGCGATCGGCTAGCCACCTGGTCCAGCCAGAGGCTTAAGGTCATGCTGTCCATCATCGCGAAGAGTTCAGGTTTGCTCAGGATCAGCAGGGATCCCGCCATGACTACCAGGGTTGCGGCACTGGCCAGGACGATGGCCAGTTTGAGGGAACAGAGAAACGGCCAGAGTTTCGTTTGTATAAAAGTTGTTTTCATCTATTTCTAACTCCCGGTCAGTCGAGGGGGTGGTTGCTGCTCATCAGCAGGCCGATGCCGAGGTAGGTGAACAGCACGATGCCAAAACCGGCAATCGACAGCAGGGCATAGCCGCTCCCCTGCCAGCGGCGCACGAACTTGGCATGGCACATGCCACCATAAAACAGCCAGACCAGCGCCGACCAGATCCCCTTGATGTTCCAGGAAAAGTAGTATCCCCAGGCGACATAGGCCCAGATACTGCCGAGGATCATGCACAGGGTGAAGAGACAGAAGCCGAGAAAAACCGCCTCCTCATTAACCTTGCGCAACAGGGCCAGATCGGGCAGCAGTCCGCTCTGCATGCGGCGCTGCAGCAGGTAAAGAACCCCCATAGAGAAGGCCATGGCGAAGAACGCATAACCGCCGAATGAGAAGGCGACATGCAGGGTGAAGAGCGGCGTGTCCAGCGCCGGGATCAGCGGCGGGATGGCCGGGTCGCGCGGCAGGGCGCTGCCGAGCAGCAGCAGGTTGCAGAACATCACGAACAGGCCCGCCGCATGAATCCGGTAGCGGAGTTCGAAGTAGAGATAGGTCGCCGCCAGCGCCCAGCTGAAAAAGAACTGGGTGCCAAACAGGTTGGTCACCGGCAGGTAGCCGGCATCTACCCAGCGCAATCCCAGACAGAGACTCTGCAGGCAAAAGCCGCTGATGACCAGGGTCAAAGCGCTGCGCCACAGCCAGGGCTTGCGCAGCAGCAAATGACAAAGATAAAGCAATACCGCTAGCAGATAGGTGCCGAAGGCTGCGTAGAGCAGGGGGGCTTGTAGCATATTCACCATGAAATTCTCTCCGGAAAGTTATTTAGGCAATCTTTTTCAACTGCTGGTCGAGGGCAGGATTCTGTTCGATCAATCCATCCCGCACCCTGATCAGATTTCCCGCCCGCGCGGCGATCTCGTTGCTGTGGGTGACCAGGATAAGCGTCTTGCCCCCCCGGTTGAGCTCCTCCAGCACCGCCATCACCTCGGCCTCGGCCGCCGAATCGAGGTTGCCGGTCGGTTCGTCCATCAATAGCACGGGTGGATCGTTGGCCAATGCCCGGGCGATGGCAACCCGCTGCTGCTGTCCACCGGAAAGCTGCCCCGGCTTGGCGCCGGCCTTGTCACTCAGACCGACCAGTTTCAGCAGTTCCCTGGCTCGTTCCTGCTGCAGCGCGTCGGGGACCCCGGCGAGCATCAGCGCCACCTCGATATTCTCTGTGGCGGTCAAGCTCTGCAGCAGATTGAAGAACTGGAAGACGAAACCGATCTTGCAGGCGCGCAAGGCGGCCAGATCCTTGCCGCTCAGGCTCGAGATCTCCTGGCCGTCGATCGCCACGCTACCACCGCTCGGCTGGTCAAGCCCACCGAGCAGGTGCATCAGGGTCGATTTGCCGTGTCCGGACGGACCGATGATGCAGGTGAAGCTGCCGCGCTCGATTTCCAGGTCGACACCGCGCAGTGCCTGAACCAAAGTGGCGCCGCTGCCGTATTGCTTGCACAGGTTTTGGGTCTTGATAATGGCATTACTCATAGCTGATCGCCTCCACGGGTGAAAGTTTTGCCGCCTTCCAGGCCGGGTAGAGACCGGAAACAATGGCGACCAGGGTTGAGAAGAGCACGGCTCCCAGCAGCATCAGTGGATCGATGCTGGATTGCGCGCCTTTGACGAAGGAAGTTGCGGCATTCTGGCTGATGTAGGGTGCGGCGAAATGGGATCCGGCCAGGCCGAGCAGGGCACCACCGATGCCGCCGAGCAGGCCGTAGATGGCGGATTCGAGCATAAATAGCTTGAAGATGGTCGAGCGTGCCGCGCCCATCGCTTGGAGGATGCCGATCTCGCGTTTGCGCTCATAGGTCGCGGTCATCATGGTGTTGACGATGCCGAATGCGGCGGCGAGGATAGCGACCGCGGCGATCAGCTGCAGGGTCATGTTGACCGTGCCGACAATGCCGAGTACCGAGTTGAGCATCTGCTTGTCGGAGACCACGCCGAGGCTGACCTGGTCCTTGATCTTCAGCGCATAAAGGTCGACTTCTTCAATCTTGTCGACCCGCACCGCAACGTAGGAGACCCGATCCTGCTGCTTGTAGAGCTGCTGGGCGACCGGCATGCTGAGGAACACGGTCAGGTCATCCTTGCCGCCGGTCTCCTCCAGGACTCCGAGCACCGGGATCATGGTGCCGCGAATACGCACTTCGCTGCCGGGCAGCAGCTTGAACTGTTCGGCCAGCACCGAACCTAGGACTGCCCCGTCGGCATTTTCGGTCGGGAAATACGCCCCGGCGGTGATCTGCCATCCTTTAAATTCCTTGGTTTCAGCTGGCAGTATCCCCATGACCGAGACCGGCCGGCTATCGATTGCAGAACGTTCGGCCAGATAGGGGATCGCCTGAATCCCTTCGATGGCGCGGATGCTTGCCACCTCTTCTGCGGTAATGGTAGTCGGCAGCTGTTCGCCGGTCAGGATCGAAACCTGCTCGTAGGCGCAACTCCCCTTGGGGGTGACCACCAGATTGGCACCCAGCGCCGCTGATTCCCGTTCGATTTCCGATTTCAGACTACCACCCAGGGCCATGAAGGTGACAAAGCTGGCCATGCCGATAACGATACCGAGCAGGGTGAAGATGAAACGCCCGCGGCGGCGGGTGATATTTTTAAAGACCAGTTTATTCGGGGTCATTTCTGGCCTCCCAGGTTATGCATTGCGACAATTTCGAGGGAGGTTGCGTTGAGTGTTTTGTCCTGGATGATGCCGGAGGCCTTGATCTGGGCGCCGATGGCCGGACGGGGACCCTTGTGTCTTACCGGCAGCAGCACCTTGCTGCAGTTGGGGGTGTTGCACTGCAACTCCTTCATATCCATGATCCCGACCAGGGTGGGATCATTCGGGGCGTAGGTGTTGACGATGCCGACCACCGTCAGCTCTTTGGTGAATGCTTCGGGATCGGAAGCCAGGTCGTTGACCTGGTAGGTCGGCGTATCGCTACAGCCGCCGATCAGGGCGGCAAAACAGAGCAGTGCAGCGAGCAGCACCAGCTTGCGGGTTATGTTGGTCATCGGTTTTCTCCTTAAATGAATCGATCTTGTCTGTCTGCTTGCGTACAACGGATGGACCTGTAGCGGAAGCCGCACAGGTGCCTAACGTATCTATAGCAAGCTGGGAACTATGCAGTGTGATCAGATAAATTCAGGAGGGTAGTCGATTAAACGAACGTAGTCGGACTGAGTGGTGGCAGATAGCAGCGCAAGAGGGACTGGAGCCGCTGGCGGAGTTTGATTGGGAAACTCGACGAAATCGGGGATTGAAACCTGGCAGGATGAGCAACGACAACTATTGTCAGTGCATTCAGCATCGCTGGGTGGGGCCTGGTGTTCAGCAGGGGCCAGGTTGCAGCAGAGGGCGGATTTTGCCGGTTCGGCGCTGCCGGTTGCGACAGTGAACATTCCGGTCAACAGAAACAGAGAAAGCAGCAGCGCAAACAGTGCCGAATATTTTGCCAAGAGAAATCGCATGGGCAAAACTCTAATCGCAAACGGAGCAGGCGTCAACGCTAAAATTGTCAGTTGAGTACTGTAGCAATGCACACTGGCGCGGCAGATAGTGACCTCCTGCCG
>JAAXQE010000131.1 GCA_012974425.1 Geopsychrobacter sp. | reverse complement strand
CTCGATCTTGAAAAAGATATCTGGCTGGAAGCGCTGCGTAAGATGATTCCGGCGCGCCTGCTCGAAATCAACCTTAAGGCTTTCGAGCTCGGCTGCAAGATCAAGTAATGGTTTCCTGTTGTTTAGAGGTGTCTGATGATCTGGAATGATGAATTTGAAACACTGCCACGTGAAGCGATTGAATCGCTGCAGTTAAAGCGCCTGCAGCAGGTCGTGGAACGAGTCTATGCCACGGTGCCTTTCTATCGCAATAGCCTGGATGATGCCGGGATTACCCCGGACATGATCCGCAGCCTGGATGATCTGCAGCGTATCCCCTTTACCCTGAAGCAGGATATGCGCGACAGTTATCCCTATGGTCTGTTTGCGGCCCCCCTCGAGCAGATCGTGCGCATTCACGCTTCGAGTGGCACCACCGGCAAGCCGACCGTCGTGGGTTATACGCGCCGCGACATTGAAAACTGGTCCGAGATGATGGCGCGCTGCTTTATTGCGGCAGGCGCCAACAAGGGTGACGTTATCCATAACGCCTATGGCTACGGTCTCTTTACCGGCGGGCTGGGTGCTCACTACGGGGCTGAAAAGGTCGGCGCCTCGGTGATCCCGATGTCGGGTGGAAATACGCGTAAGCAGCTGATGATTATGCAGGATTTCGGTTCTACGGTGCTGACCTGCACGCCTTCCTACAGCCTCTTTTTGGCCGAAGTCGCGGCGGAAGAGGGGATCGACTTCAAGAATCTCAAGCTCAGGGTTGGCATTTTCGGCGCCGAACCCTGGAGCGAGACCATGCGCCAGGAGATCGAGGCCAAGCTGAACCTCAAGGCGATCGATATCTACGGCCTCTCGGAAATCATGGGACCCGGGGTCGGGGTCGAATGTATCGAAGCCCAGAACGGCCTGCATCTCTGGGAAGACCACTTCATCCCTGAAATCATCAACCCGGATACGGGTGAAGTCCTGCCGCATGGTGAAAAAGGGGAGCTGGTCATCACCACGATCACCAAGGAGGGGATTCCGCTCCTGCGTTATCGCACCCGCGACATTACCCGGATTTTGCCCGAGCCCTGCATCTGTGGTCGCACCCATGTGCGGATTGAGCGCTTGAGTGGGCGTAGCGACGATATGCTGATTATCCGTGGCGTCAATGTCTTCCCGAGCCAGATCGAATCTGTCCTATTCAACATCGAAGGGGTCGAACCACACTATCAACTGATTGTCGATCGGGATGGAACCCTCGATACCCTCGAGGTTCAGGTCGAAGTCAACGAACAGACCTTCTCCGATGAGATCAAGGTGCTGCAGAATCTCTCGCAGCAGATCCGCCATTCGATCAAGGAGATGCTCGGTGTAACCTGTCAGGTTCGCCTGGTAGAGCCGAAGACCATTGCGCGCTCCGAAGGCAAGGCCCAGCGAGTCATCGATAGGCGCAAATCCTGATTTTTATGAGTACTATGACCTTTGAACAGGGAGTCATTGATGAAAGTTGAACAGGTTTCGATCTTTATTGAGAACAAATCGGGCCGTCTGGCCGAGGTAACCGGGGCCCTCGGGGCTGCCGGCGTCAATATCCGCGCCCTGTCACTGGCCGACACCTCAGATTTTGGTATCCTGCGCCTGATCGTCGACAATCCCGGCAAGGCCCTCGAGATCCTACGCGGAAACTCTTTCACCGTCAGCAAGACCGAGGTTGTCGGGGTTGAAGTGCCGGATCAGCCAGGCGGGCTCGCCGCGGTCCTTTCTATTCTGGATAAGAACTCAATCAACGTCGAGTATATGTATGCCTTTGTCGAGCGCTCGGGCGGCAATGCGGTCATCATCTTCCGCTTCGATAACCTGGATGAGGCGATCAAGGTCCTGAGTCAGAGTGGTATCAATATCCTGGCCGGCGAAAAAATCTC
>JAAXQE010000130.1 GCA_012974425.1 Geopsychrobacter sp. | reverse complement strand
TAAAGTAGTTCCTATGAAATCTGCGTACCCCACATGGGATCCGCAGGTCGAGACCATGCCGCGTGAACAGCTGAGAGATCTGCAACTAAACAGCCTGCAGCAATCCCTGCACAAGACGGCCGCCAATGTGCCTTGCTACCGGACCAAGTTTGCCGAAAGCGGTTTTCAGCCGGGGGATTTCAAGAATCTCGAGCAGATCGCCGAGCTGCCATTTACGACCAAAGAGGACCTGCGCCTCAATTACCCCTACGGCATGTTTGCGGTGCCGATGCGCGAGGTCGTGCGCATCCATTCCTCCTCGGGCACAACCGGTAAGCCGACGGTCGTCGGCTACACCAAAAAAGACCTGCATAACTGGACCCAGCTTGTCGCCCGCTTCATGACTGCCGCGGGCGTAACCGCAGACGATATAGTGCATATCGCCTTCGGCTACGGACTATTTACCGGCGCATTCGGCCTGCATTATGGCGCGGAAGCCATAGGCTCTTCGGTTATCCCGATCTCGGGCGGCAATACCGATAAACAGCTGATGATCATGGAAGACTATCGCTCCTCAGCCCTGGTTTGCACACCCTCCTATGCCTTGACCCTGGCAGATCGCATGGCGAAGATCGGCCTCGATCCAGCCAAGCTCGCCTTAAGGGTCGGCCTGTTTGGCGGCGAGCCCTGGAGCGAGCAGATGCGTCAGGAGATCCAGACCCGCCTGGGGATCATCGCCACCGACAACTACGGCTTGAGTGAAGTAATGGGCCCGGGCGTCGCCGGGGAATGCCTCTGTCGCGCCGGCATGCATATCGCCGAAGACCAGTTCTTGGCAGAAATCATCGATCCCGATACGGGCAAGGTTCTGCCTGAAGGGGAGGTCGGTGAACTGGTCATCACCAGCCTCTGCAAGGAAGCCTTCCCGGTGGTGCGCTACCGCACTCGCGATATCACCCGACTCAACTATGATAAATGTGACTGCGGCAGAACCTTTGCCCGCATGGAGAAGACCCGCGGGCGCAGTGATGACATGCTGATCATCAAGGGGGTCAATGTCTTCCCGACTCAGATCGAAGAGGTCCTCTTCCAGATCGAAGGCTGCCAGCCCCATTATCAGCTGGTGATCGAGCGGATCAACAATATGGATCGTCTCGAGATCCAGGTTGAGGTCAACGAAAAGATCTTCTTCGACGAGATGAAGGAACAGCGGCGTTTCGTCACCGAGGCCGAGCATAAAATTTCAGCGGCACTCGGGATAAGTGCCAAGATAAAGCTGGTTGAACCCTCCGGGATCACCAGACACGAAGGCAAGGCCTGCCGCGTGATAGACAAGCGCAAGTACTAGTCTTTACGCTAAAGTTTAACGGGGATTTCTGCTTGACAGTCCGGTGCAAATCCTAGATAATTCGCGAGCATTAATTACGGGGCGTAGCGCAGTCTGGTAGCGCACTTGACTGGGGGTCAAGTGGTCGGAGGTTCAAATCCTCTCGTCCCGACCATAATAAAAAGAAGGCCGGTTCCCAATCAGGAACCGGCCTTCTTTTTTATCAAACCTGCAGATCAAGCATTGCTCACCAAAAGCAAATCAGCGATTTTCACGGCGATCAAGCGCAATCAACTTGACAAGTTTCAACTTGAACTCTTCCGTAATATCGAATTGCAGCGCA
>JAAXQE010000171.1 GCA_012974425.1 Geopsychrobacter sp. | reverse complement strand
GAGGAGATGACGGCATCATAATTCTCCTTGCCCGTCATCCCGTGCCCCTCAGCTTCCCGGATCGATGACCCCTTCCATCATGCCGTGGAGGAAGTTCTCCCACAGTGGCTCCCGTTCACTATCGTAGTCCTCGCTGCTGATCCGTTCTTGCTCAAGCCATGTGAAGCTGCGGTAGTCGACCGGCACGATTTTGACATGGCTGATGCGCTGGGTCTCGAGCAGGAGCGGATAGCCGCCATGCTCCTGGATCTCGGCGCGTTCGGCGCGCAGCAACTGATTCAGGCAGATAAATTCATCAGGCTCGGCGTGGCGCATCAAATGGATCGACGCGATCCCGCGTGAAAACAGAAACGCGGCAAAGTCACGATGAACCGGGTGCTTTCGATCGAGCCACTCCCCTTCAAACATCAGGGCATCACGCGCAACCCCGAAACCGATTTCCGGGCGGAACTCAAAGAGACGGTCGAGTAGATCGAGGACTTTGTCGGTCGCCGTATTGATGATCGGGTGGCCGGCCGGGTAGGTTGCCATGTGGCGCCGGGCGATATTTATCTCATAGATGAAGTCGGAGAGCATCTGGGTGTCGAAATCGGGAAGATGTTGAAGGGGGCTGTGCTTCACTGAACCCTCCGGGGAGTTGCGGATGGATTAATCGGCAAGCTCAAAGCTGATTTCTAAAATTATATATAAAATAGTGGCTGGCGCAGCCGACTACAGATATTGCCAATATCCCGGTTTTGGTGATAGGTTGTGGCTGTGAACAGATACTATCCTACAGGTTTGACCTTGTTATGAGTGGCTCTCAGAGGTTTAGTGTGACTGATGCCGATCTGGCCGGGCCGCTCTTTGGTCGTCAGAACCGGCATCTAAAGCTGGTCGAGCGCGCGCTGGGCATCCGGATCGGCAGCAATGGTCTCGATCTCCACTTCTCCGGCGAGATGGCTCAGTGCGAGGTTGGCCTTCGTGTCTTTGAAGAGCTGGAACAGCTGTTGAAAGAGGGGATGCCTCTCTATCCGCCCGATGTCGATTATGCGGTGCGGATTCTCTGCCAGGACTCTTCAGTCCACCTGCGCGACATCTTTCTCGATACCGTCTTTATCTCCGCACGTAAGAAATTGATCGGGCCAAAGAGCCTGTCCCAAAAGACTTACATCGATGCGATCCGTGCGCACCATGTGGTCTTCGGTGTCGGCCCTGCCGGTACCGGCAAGACCTATCTGGCGATGGCGATGGCCGTTGCTGCATTGATGCGTAAGGAGGTCAGCCGCATTCTGCTGGTCCGCCCGGCGGTTGAAGCAGGCGAAAAACTCGGGTTTTTACCGGGTGACCTGGCCGAAAAAATCAATCCCTATCTGCGCCCGCTTTACGACGCTCTGTTCGATATGCTCGAGCCGGAGCAGGGCAAGGAGTTGGTGGCCAACGGCATCATCGAGGTTGCTCCACTGGCGTTTATGCGTGGTCGCACTCTCAACGATGCGTTTGTTATCCTCGATGAAGCGCAAAACACCACATATGAACAGATGAAGATGTTTCTGACCCGCCTGGGCTTTGGCAGCCGGGCTGTGGTAACCGGGGATGTGACCCAGGTCGATCTGCCTGATAGCCGTCAGTCGGGATTGTTGCATGCTATCGAGGTGCTCTCCGGGGTTGAGGGGATATGTTTCAATTACTTTAGTGATGTCGATGTCGTCAGGCATCCGATAGTTCAGTCAATTGTCCAGGCGTACCAGGCGGCAGACAAGCGTGTGCTGTCCTCAGGGCGCAGTCAGAATGGGCGTTGAGTTGGTGAGGGAGTGGAATAGAGTCTAGATGGCAAAAAAAGACATCTCAGAAGTACGCGAAAAGCGGTTGGATAAGAAGAGTGACAAGCGCAACGACAAAAAAACTTTTGCCGGTGCCGAGACGGCCCTTCTCTGGTATCAGAACCGGCGCCAGGTAGCGACAATTCTACTCTTCGGCGTTGCCTTGTTGTTGACTCTGGTGATTATTCCCAAAGGCGGGTTTGTCTCCAAGTACCACTCTCCGGGTGAAATCGCCGCGCGCGATATCAAGTCGCCGCGCGATCTGCTGATCGAAGATAAGCCCCTGACCCAGACCAAGCGGGAAGAGGCACGTCAGGCCATTTTGCCCTTCTACGATTTCGATTCTTCCGTCAGTGAGAATACGATAATCCGCTTTAAACACGGCCTGCTGCAATTGACCCAGGCTGCCAGCCAACCCATTGTTGACGCCGGTGAGGCAACGCCTGCCCCGGGGACAGCAGCGGCCGACCAACTGCGAACTTCGCTCGAGACGGCATTCGGTTTTTCATTGGTCGATGAGGATTATCGGGTGCTGCAAAGCCTGAGCGCTGATCTTGATCCTGTCGCGCTCTCGACCCTTCTGCAAGCGGAGGTGTTTGATCGCCCGCTGGTCGCAAATCTGAAATTGTTCAGCGCGGATCAGGCTCGTGGTGTTGTCGTGCGTGACCTGAGTAGTCAGAGCGAAATAACCTACACCAAGATGCCGCTGGTTATGGGGGTGCCCGAGGCTCTCGCCAGCATAGACCCGCTATTAAAAAAGACCCCCGGGATTAAGCGCACCCAGCGCAAGGTGTTGATGGGGGTGTTGCAGCAATTATTGCGTCCCAGCCTGACCTTCAATCAGCAGGAGACGGAACTGCGTCGTCAGCAGGCCTATGATGAGATCGCTCCGGTCCTTTTTCAGGTGAAGAAGGGGGAGATGATCGTCCGCGAGGGCGAGCGTGTCACCGCCACCCAGATTACCAAACTGGGGGCTCTGCGCGAGATCGGCCGTGACAACAGCACCCTGCAGCTGGCTCTCGGCCTGATTATCTGTATTCTGGTTTTCTGTGCATCGGCCCACCGTTTTGTTCAGTCGAGTATCCGCAAGTACAACCCGGATGTGAGAGATCTACTCTTTTTGGCCTGCACGACATTGGTCTTTTTTGTGCTGGTCAAGATCTCCCTGGTGATCGCCACCGGGCTGTCGAGTACTGTCGAATTTATCGACTTTACCAGTTACTACTACGCAATCCCGTTTGCCATGGGCGCGATGCTGGTCAGGATCATCCTGAACTCCGAGACGGCCCTGATCTTTTCGGTCTGTGTCTCCTGGCTGGTCGGGGTGCTGTTCGGCAACAGTCTGTTTATCACGCTGTATGTTCTGACTGCCAGCCTGGTTGGCGCCCATGGGGTGCGTCACTGTAAGGAGCGCTCAAATATCTATCGTGCCGGCGTCTGGGTTGCCCTGGTGAATGCCGGAATCCTCTTCGGTATCCATCTGATGGCCGGAAAACCCCTCGATATGCAACTGCTTTACAAGCTTGGTCTGGGGCTGTTTGGTGGTCTGCTGAGTGCGGTCGTGGTGAACGGGATTGTTCCGTTGCTTGAGAGCCTGTTTAAATATACGACCGATATCAAGCTGCTTGAACTGGCCAATATGAACTCGCCGATCCTGCGCGAATTGATGGTGCAGGCCCCGGGGACTTACCACCATTCGATGATCGTTGGCAGCCTGGTGGAATCAGCCGCCGAGGAGATTGGCGCCAATCCGCTGCTCTCGCGGGTTGCGGCCTATTATCACGATATCGGCAAGATTCGCAAACCGCTCTACTTTATCGAGAATTCAGGTGGGCAACGCAACAAACATGATAAGCTTGCGCCCTCAATGAGCGCCCTGATCTTGACCGCGCATGTCAAAGAGGGGGTCGAACTGGCCCGCGAGCGGAAGCTGGGCGCCCCGATCATCGATATTATTCAACAACATCATGGGACCGCGCTGATCAAGTTCTTCTACGAGAAGGCGAAGAGTCAGGCCGATCCGGGGATGGCGCAGATCGATGAGCGCGACTATCGCTATCATGGACCCAAGCCTCAGACCCGCGAAGCGGCGCTGATTATGCTGGCCGATGCGGTTGAGGCCGCCAGTCGAACCCTGAGCGACCCGACCTCGGCGCGTATTCAGGGGATGGTCAAGAAGCTGATTAATAATATTTTTATCGATGGGCAACTCGAAGAGTGCGATTTGACGCTGAAGGATTTGCATCTGATCGCCAGAAGCTTCAATCGAGTGCTCGGAGGAATTTTCCACAACCGGATCGAATACCCAGAGCCGGTCCATATAGTCCGCGAAAAGAAACCGGAGGCTGAGCCTGCCCGTGAAAATTCAGATCGAGAACCGCCAGCGGAATCAGAAGATCCTGATGCGTCCACTGCGAAAGATAGCCACAAAGATCTTAAGCGCCTTGGAATTTCCTAAAGGCGAGCTGTCATTGCTGATTGTCGACAACGCCGAAATTCAACAAATCAATCGGGATTATCTGCAACGGGATAATCCGACCAATGTTATCTCCTTTGCGATGCAGGAAGGCGAGGGGGGTGGCGTACAGCCGCAATTGCTCGGCGATGTGGTGATCAGCGCGCAGCGCGCCGCCACCGATGCAGAGGAAGCCGGGATACCCTTCGAGCATGAACTGGCCTTTCTGCTCTTGCACGGAATTCTTCATCTGCTCGGTTACGACCATGAACGTGGGACCAAAGAGCAGGCGGATGAGATGGAAGAGAAAGAACGTGAAATATTTGTCCTGCTGCGGCAGACTGAACTCAGTGAGCAGGGTTATAATGCTGCGTCTTAAACAACAAGGGGGTTTGCTTGCAGTCTGATCCGTCTGGGCCGGGTTTTATGGGTGGCCTGAAAAAACTCTTCTCTTCGCGACCAGTCGCCAATACCGAAGCCGATCTGCAGGAGATGATCGATGCCTCTGAGCTTGGTGGCTTTATCGACGAAGATGAAGGGGAGATGCTCCAGTCGATTCTGGAACTGGATGACACCATTGTGCGTGAAATTATGGTGCCACGTACCTCGATGGTCTGTTGTGACTGTAGCGCGCCGCTGGCTGAGGTCTTGACCGCGATCAACGAGTCCGGTCATTCACGCATCCCCCTCTATGATACCAGTCGCGACAATATTATCGGTCTGGTCTATGCCAAGGATCTGCTCCGTTTCTGGGGGACCCCTCTTGAGCAGCTTAAGCTCGAGCAGGTATTACGCCCGCCTTACCTGGTTCCCGAATCGAAAAATGTCAGCGATCTGTTGCAGGAGTTCCGCCAGCGCCGCGTGCATATCGCGGTTGTCATCGACGAGTATGGCGGGACTTCGGGGCTGGTGACGATCGAGGACTTGATCGAGGAGATTGTCGGGGATATTCAGGATGAATACGATCTCGTCGAGGATTGGCTGGTCGAGGAAGAGGGCGGGGCTGTGCTGGTTGACGGTCGGCTCAATGTTGAGGAGTTCGAAGAACATTTCGCGATCGAGATTGAACGGGAGAAGTTTGACACCGTCGGCGGTTATGTCGTTGAAATGCTCGGCCGCGTCCCGGCGCGCGGAGAGCGCCTCGAATTCGACGGGCTCAAGTTATTGATCGTCGATGCTGATCTACGGGCGGTGCGCCAGGTCCGGGTATTCCCTTCTGCCCCCGCTGTTGAGGCATGAAAAATCTGCTGAATCGTTATCGCCTTGACCGTCTCAGCCCCGATCTTTTTCTGGCGGGGCTTTCCGGTCTGTTACTGGCCGCAGCCTTCCCGCCGTCGGGGCAGGGCTGGCTCGGTTTTGTCGCTCTTATCCCATTACTGATCAGTGCCGAGCGGCGCCCCTTTGCCTGTGGCTTCACCTGTGGCCTCTGTTTTTTTGCGCCCTTGCTCTACTGGCTCAATATCGTCATGACCAGCTATGGTGGTTTGGCGCCTTTCTTCTCTGTGGCCGCCTGGTTGCTGCTGTGTGTCTATCTGGCCCTCTTTTTTGGCGCTGCTCTCTGGCTGACCTTTTCACTGAAACAGCAACTGCATATCCTGCCACTTCTCTCTCTCCCCTTTATCTGGGTCGCGTTTGAGTATCTGCGTGGCACCCTGCTCACCGGCTTCCCCTGGGGACTGCTCGGCTATGCTGCTGTCGATATGCCGCAGTTACGCCAAGCCGCCGACCTCTTCGGTGTTTATGGTCTTTCCTGGTTGTTCGTACTCTGTAACTCTGCGCTGGCACTAGTCTTCCAAAAACGTCTATCGCGGACAGCTGTTTTAGGTCTCGCATCCTCTCTTTTGCTTTTGTCTGCCGCCTACCTTTACGGGCAGCTTGCGTTGCAGCAAGCAGGTGATGAGCTGCCGCGCCTGTCGGTTGGCTTGGTGCAGGGGAATATCGAGCAGCATCAGAAATGGGATCGAAACTATCGGCAGCAGACCCTTGATCGCTATCGCCGTCTGAGCCTGACTGCTGCTGCTGAAGGCGCAGAACTCCTGATCTGGCCTGAGGCGGCCACCCCTTTTTATATACAGGACGATTCAATCGATAGTCGCCAGGTTCTGCAGATTCCTCGCGAAACCGGGCGGGCTCTCTTGCTTGGCGGACCCTCATATCAGGCTAACGCCGACCAGGATTTCAGCTATCACAATAGCGCTTTTCTGCTTGGGGCAGATGGGCGATCTCTGGGGCGGAGCGACAAGATTCATCTGGTCCCCTTTGGTGAATATGTCCCTTTAGGTAAGTTACTTTTCTTTGTCAACAAGCTGGTGTCAGGCGTTGGAGACTTTAGCCCGGGGACAGTCAATCCGCTGGCGATGAACGGTCATGATCTGGGAGTGTTGATCTGCTATGAGGCGATCTTCCCGGATATCGCCAGAGACTACGTCAATAACGGCAGTGATCTGCTGGTGAATTTAACCAACGATGCCTGGTTTGGTCGTTCTTCTGCACCACGCCAGTTGCTCGATATGACCCGCATGCGCGCGATCGAGAATCGCATCTGGATTGCCCGCGTCGCGAACACCGGGATTTCGGCCTTGATCGCTCCCGATGGCCAGGCCTTCCGTGAAACTGCCCTGTTTGAGGAGGCTGCAGTTGTCGGCAGCGTAGAGTTGGGTTCCAGGGGCAGCCTGTATCGTCGCGTCGGGGATATTCTTCCGGCAGTTTGTCTGCTGCTCAGTGGCGCTGGCATCCTTCTCCTCTGCTACTTTCGACGCAGAAACTCCTGAATCCGCTGAAAAACCTCCTTTCGCTCTAAAAAACCTTGTTGAATAAGTGATGGCATTTTGTGCCTGTCACATGTTTTGTCGAACATTGTTTTATTGTTGTCAGATGGTAAGCATATCCGCATGCTTGCCGCCTCTAGCGCTCCCCGCAAACTATGCTATTCTCTAATGTAATTATGTTGGCTGCGCTTCGTCGCAGGGTAAATGCCCTGCGGCACCACTAACCAATGAGGAGGAGAGAAGATGCGATTTGCTAGACTGATAGTCTTGGTTGCCGCGGTATCACTGCTTTTTGGAGGGCTGGCTTTTGCCGGCAAGGATCTGGATGGGGTCGTGAAAAAGGGCTTCGTCCAGGCCGGTGTCAATGGGGGAGTTTTCGGTTTCGGCATGCCTGATGCCAAAGGGGTCTGGAAGGGGCTGGATGTTGATACCGCCCGAGCTGTTGCCGCCGCCATTTTCGGCGATGCCAGCAAGGTTAGATTTACCCCTCTGACCGCGCAACAGCGTTTTACCGCCCTGCAGTCGGGCGAGATCGATCTGCTGACCAGAAATGCTACGCGCACCCTGAGCCGTGAAACCCAGCTCGGGCTTAATTTTGTTACGGTTAATTATTATGATGGGCAGGGCTTCCTGATTTCGAAGAAACTCGGCGTAAAGAGTGCCATGGAGTTAGACGGTGCTACCGTTTGTGTCTTGCCTGGGACCACCACCGAGCAGAATGCGGCCGATTACTTCCGCAAGAATAAGATGAAGTGGAAGCCGGTTGTTATTGAGAACACGACGGAACTTGCCAAGACCTTCTTTGCTGGTCGTTGCGACGTGTTGACCTCTGACGCTTCTCAGTTGGCCGGCACCCGTGCTGTTGCGCCCAACCCCACGGATTATGTCATCCTGCCTGAAATTATCTCGAAAGAGCCTTTGGCCCCAGCCGTGCGCCATGGCGATGACAAGTTCATGGATATCGTCGATTTCTCGGTATTGGCGATGATCAACGCCGAGGAGCTGGGGATTAGCTCGCAGAACGTCGATGCGATGCTCAAGAGCACAGACCCGGTCGTCCAGCGTTTCCTCGGGGTCACTGCGGGCAACGGCGCCGCGCTTGGCCTGGATGAGAAATGGGCCTATAACATCATCAAGCAGGTTGGTAACTACGCTGAGGTGTTTGAGCGCAACGTCGGCGTGAATACCTCGCTTGGCATCGAGCGTGGCCTCAATGCACTCTGGACCAACGGCGGTCTGATGTATTCAGCACCGTTCAAATAGCGGTTTAGTTCGATGCGGGGAGGCGTTTATTACAGACGTCTCCCCGTTTTCATCTGATAATCTCATTTGGATTACTGGAAAGAGTCCCCTTGAATAAACAGACTGCCGGCACTATTGCCGATCTGCCACCGAGCGTACCCTTCTGGCGCGATCCCGATAAACGTGGGATGCTGTTTCAGATTGTCGTGTTGCTGCTTGCCATCGGTATCGGCTATGTCCTGTTTTATAATACCCAGGCCAACCTCGAACGGCAGTCGATTGCGACCGGTTTCGGTTTTTTACAGAACGAGGCCGGGTTCGAGATCGCTGAGCCCGCCATCGCATATTCGGCGGCGGATAGCTATGGACGTGCGCTGAGTGTCGGCGCGCTGAATACCCTCAAGGTCTCTTTTGTCGGCATCCTTATCACCCTGATTCTCGGTACCATCGTCGGTATCGCCCGCCTTTCACACAACTGGTTGGTCTCGAGAATTTCCGGGGTGTTTATTGAGGTGATGCAGAATATTCCGATTCTGCTGCAACTCTTCTTCTGGTATGCCCTGTTTTATGAGGCCTTTCCTGCCCCACGCCAGGCGCTCAACCCACTCTCTGGCGTCTTTATGTGTAACCGCGGGCTGATTTTCGGGGTGCCGGCTGAGCATCCTGCCCACAGCGGGATGCTGATCGCGCTGCTGGTCGGAATCGTCATCTGGTGGCTGCTGGTGCGCTGGGGACATAAGCAGCAGAATAGGACCGGCAAGATTCTACCGGTTCACCGCATGGGGATGGGGCTCTGCCTGCTGTTGCCGCTGCTGGTCTGGCTGGCCGCTGGGGCACCAACTGCGATGGACGTTCCGGCTCTCAGGGGGTTCAATTTTGAGGGCGGTGTTACGGTCAGTCCCGAATTCAGCGCCTTGCTCTTAGGCTTGGTTCTATATACTTCGGCCTTTGTCGCCGAAATCGTGCGTGCCGGGATCCAGTCGGTCTCGCGCGGTCAGGTCGAGGCGGCGCTGGCGATCGGCCTGCGACCGGGACAGGTACTGCGGCTGGTGATCCTGCCCCAGGCTCTGCGGGTGATTATCCCTCCCTTGACCAGTCAGATGCTCAATTTGACCAAAAACAGCTCCTTAGCCATTGCCATCGGTTACAGCGATTTTGTCTCGGTTGCCAATACCACGATTAATCAGACCGGCCAGGCCATCGAAGGGGTCGCACTGATCATGGTGGTCTATCTCTTCTTCAGCCTGTCGACCTCGGTATTTATGAACTGGTATAACAAAAAAATGGCTCTGGTCGAGAGGTGATGCGATGAATGAGCCGATTACCAATCCCGCCAGGGAACAGCTGAGGCCGCCGAAACGCAATGTTGGTGTCTACGGTTGGCTGCGCGAAAACCTGTTTAACAACTGGTTCAACTCGCTCTTGACCCTGTTGATCCTCTACGGATTGTGGCTGACTTGCCTGCCGTTGATCCGCTGGATATTCATCGACAGCCTCTGGTTCAGCAGCGCCGAGGCCTGCCGCGATATCGAGGGGGCCTGCTGGTCGATCATCCCGAATAACGTCAGTTTTATCTTCTTCGGTTTCTTCCCCGAAGATCAGCAATGGCGCCCCCTGACAGCGATGCTGCTGCTTTTCGGCCTGGTTTTCTATTCAAAGGACCGCAAACACTGGAAGCGCGCGCTCGGGTTTTACTGGCTGTGCGGCCTGTTTGTGATGGGCAGCCTGATGCACGGCGGCCTGTTCGGTCTGCCGGTGGTCGAGACCGATAAGTGGAGCGGTTTCCCGCTGACGCTGATGCTTGCGCTGTTCGGCATGGTCTGCGCCTATCCGCTTGGGGTTTTGCTGGCGCTGGGCCGGCGCTCGAAGCTGACCGGCATCAAGTCGCTCTGTGTGGTCTATATCGAACTGATCCGTGGGGTGCCGTTGATCAGTCTGCTCTTCATGTCGTCGGTGATGTTCCCGCTCTTCCTGCCCGAAGGCATGACCATCGATAAGGTCCTGCGTGCCCAGGTCGCGATCATTCTGTTTACCGCCGCCTATATCGCCGAGGTGGTGCGTGGTGGGCTGCAGGCGATCCCCAGGGGGCAATACGAGGCGGCCGAATCCTTAGGCCTGGGCTATGGCAAGATGATGCGCCTGATTATCCTGCCGCAGGCCCTTAAGGTCGTCATCCCGCCTTCGGTCGGGATTCTGATTTCGGCCTTCAAGGACACTTCGCTGGTGGTGATCATCGCCCTCTATGATGTGCTGACAACCACCAAGGTCACTCTGTCGAACCCGAAATGGATGGCTTTTTCCAGTGAGGCCTACCTGTTTCTGGCGGCGCTCTACTTTATCTGTTGCTATGCCATGTCGAGCTACAGTCGTAGACTCGAAAAAGATCTGCATACCGGTTTATAGGATTCAACGCGAACGGAAATGACTTATGAATGAACAGCCATCTAGATCACAGGATAGCATTGAGAAACCGATCATCGAAGTGATCGGCATGCATAAGTGGTACGGCGATTTCCATGTGCTGCAGGATATCAATCTGCAGGTCAAGAACGGCGAACGGATCGTCATCTGTGGTCCCTCAGGCTCGGGGAAATCGACCCTGATCCGCTGTATCAATCGGCTGGAGGAACATCAGAAGGGGCGGATCATCGTCGATGGCACTGAGTTGACCAACGATATCAAGAATATCGAGAAGGTGCGCGCCGAGGTCGGCATGGTTTTTCAGCACTTCAACCTCTTTCCGCATCTGACGATCGTCGAAAATCTGACCCTCGGGCCGATCTGGGTGCGCAAGACGCCGAAGAAGGAAGCCGAGGAAGCAGCGATGCGCTATCTGGAGAAGGTGAAAATCGCCGAGCAGGCGCAGAAATTTCCCGGACAACTCTCCGGTGGACAACAGCAGCGGGTGGCGATTGCGCGTAGCCTGTGTATGAACCCCAATGTCATGCTGTTTGATGAGCCGACCTCAGCACTCGATCCCGAGATGATCAAAGAGGTGCTCGACGTCATGATCGATCTCGCCCAAGAGGGGATGACCATGCTGGTCGTGACCCACGAAATGGGCTTCGCCAAGAGCGTCGCCGACCGGGTGATGTTTATGGATGAAGGCAAGATTGTCGAACAGAATACCCCCCACGAGTTTTTCGATAACCCGCAGAACGAGCGAACCAAGCTGTTTTTGAGTCAGATATTGTAACGGCGGGTGCCGGGTAGCAGGCGTGGGCTTTGGGACAAAAGCTAATATTCGAGGATCGCAGAATTGAAGAGGCCACCTGAAAATCACGTTGCGATGATTTTTGAGGATTCAGCGTCACCCTCCTCGGAGGCGTCCAGT
>JAAXQE010000198.1 GCA_012974425.1 Geopsychrobacter sp. | reverse complement strand
TAATTCTGCTGGATGTCATATTTTTCCAACCTGTAGAGCAAGGTATGCCGGGGAATTCGTAAAAATTCGGCGGCTTTCGACTTGTTCCAGTTGCATCTCTGCAAGGCCTGAGTCACCGCCTCCCGCTCGAGATCTTCCAACGAATAACCTTCATCCGGCAAGTTGAGAACAGCATGCGATGCTGAGTGCCTGCGACTGATCCGGGCGGGCAGATCATCGATCCGCAGACGATCATCCTGACGCAGAATCAGCATCTGCTCAACCACGTTCTCCATTTCACGCACATTCCCGGGCCAGGCGTAGCCTTTCAGTTTATCGATAACCGCTGGATCGATCACGACTGTCGCACTGGCTTGATGCTTGCGCATGAAATAATCGAGCAACAGTGGGATATCCCCATCACGCTCGCGCAATGGTGGCAATGACAGCGGCACCACTGCCAGTCGGTAGTAGAGATCCTCACGAAACCGCCCCTCCTCCATCTCAATTTCGAGATCACGGTTAGTCGCGGCAATGACGCGTACTTCGACAGATTCAGTCACCCCACCGACCGGTTCAAACTCCTGCTCCTGCAAGGCCCGCAACAGTTTCGGTTGCAATTCAAGCGGGAGTTCACCGATCTCATCCAGAAACAGGGTGCCACCATTCGCCTGGGAGAACTTCCCCTGGCGGTCCTTAATCGCCCCGGTAAATGACCCTTTGATATGACCAAAGAGTTCACTCTCAATCAAGTCTTTGGGAATAGCCGCACAGTTCACCGCGATAAAGGGGCCATTTGCATATTCGGACCCGCGATGCAGGGCGCGTGCAACAACCTCCTTGCCGGTGCCGCTCTCACCACTCAAGAGCACCGAGATTTGACTGGATGCGACCTTATCAACCCGCTGCAGCAGACGCTGCATCGCGGCAGAATTACCGACAATCTCATGCCCAGCCTTATCCGCAAGCGCTGTTTTCAGCTGCCGGTTTTCACGACGCATGCCACGATACTCAAAGGCCTTAGCCACGGCCAGGACAAGTTGATCCCGACTGAACGGTTTGGTCACATAATCATAAGCGCCCAATTTGATCGCCTCGACGGCATTCTCCACCGAACTGAACGCCGTAATCAGCATCACCAGAGTGTCGGGTTCAAGCTCCTTGATCTTCTCCAGCACCTCATAACCACTGATGCCGGGCATCTGCACATCGGTAATGACCAGCGCTGGCCGGTGACGCCGGAACAGTTCGAGGCCCTCATCACCGGTTCCGGCGGAGAGCACTCGATAATCAGCCTGCTCAAGGGTAAACTCAACCACCCGACGTAGCGAGACATCGTCATCAATGACCAGAATCTGCTTCTTCATGCTTTTCTCCTGCACCTGTGGCGACCCTTAATTTCAGGGTAAATGTTGTTCCCTGCCCCTCTTCACTCTCGACCGTAATCCGCGCTCCGGCATTTTCAACAATCCGACCGGTAATTGCCAGACCGAGACCGGTCCCTTCCTGCTTGGTGGTAAAAAATGGATTAAAGATACGCTCCAGATTCTCCTTGGGGATTCCTGAACCGTTATCGCTAAATCGACAGACAACCCATTTTTCACAAGTCTCGGTGGTAATATGCAGCTGCCCGCCACCTGCCATAGCCTGCAGCGCATTCAGGATCAGGTTCAAAAACACCTGTTTGAACTGACTGGCGTCCCCTTCGGTCTCTGGCAGATCGGCTATTTCGGTGACAATATCCACATTGGCATTGCGCGCCTGCACCTCGCCCAGCTGTAACACCTCACGCAGGGTTTCGGCGGGCGAAAAACGCACAAGATCAGAGGGTTCCGGGCGCACGAAGCGTAGAAAATCCTCCAGCACCTGGTTCAGACGATCAACCTCCTTGACCAGGATTGCCGTGAACTCGGCGTATTTATGTTCCGGCGGAAAGGCATCGCGTAAAATCTCGGCGGTGCCACGAATCGAGCCGAGCGGGTTGCGAATTTCATGGGCCATCCCGGCCGAAAGTTCTCCCAGCGCGGTCAGGCGATCTGCGCGGCGAAGCTGATCTTCAATCTCGATGATCATGTCAGCCTGCTCACGCAACTTGGCAAAACTAACCGCCAGTCGCGCCGTAGACTCTTCGGCACGCAAACGTTGCCGGTGTTCCTTGGAGGATAGTGAGCCGGTAATCACACCGATAATATTGAAGAGTAGCATTTCAAGATACTGTTCAGGATGCGACCCGGTAATCCGCCCCCACTGAAACACGACATGGGGAGCATAAACCACCGAAACAACAAGAGCGGTGCCAAATCCACCGCGCAGCCCAAACCAGATGCCACCCAGAATGACCGGAATAAAATAGAGCCGCCGAAAGACATCATGCGCGTGGGCACGATCGGTAGTCGTCGTATAATGCAAGGCCGTGATACCACAGATAAACAGGAAGAGAATCAACAGACGCAATAGAGTTTGGCGGTGCAGGGGGAGCTTCTTCAAATAGCTGACAACTAAGGACATAGTATCTACACATTCTCCGGTAGGGAGCTTATTCAAGGATGACATCGCGCACGTCAATGCGGTGTCACCGGCCGTAGCAATGATCCGCAGTCGCCATCATGTGGGATATTCTACACACAGCCCAGGTCTTTGTCCAGAAGACCAATGTATCCACCCGTTTTTATTGGCCCTTACCAAAAATCTGGGTTATTCTCTTTCGGCATCCGGAGGCCGCATGGCGCTTTTTATTGAAACAGTCACAATAGTCCTACCTGTCTTTCTGGTCATCGGCCTCGGCTTTTTACTGCGCCGGGTTGGGCTGTTCAACGAGGAGTTCACGCGGCAAACCAATCGCCTGGTCTACCTGGTTTTCCTCCCGATTCTGCTCTTTCATAAGATTTCACAGGCCGATTTTGCCAGCTACTTCAATGGCCCTCTGGTCGTAGGTTCATCACTCGCGATCGCCTGCCTGTTTTTTATCAGCTACGCCTATGCCAGCCTGCGCCGCTACCCTGCTCCGAGCCTCGGCAGCTTCAGCCAGGGGAGTTTTCGCGGCAATCTCGCCTATATCGGGCTGGCAATCTGCCTGAATGCCTATGGCGACTCGGGTCTGACCAGAGCCAGTATCCTGATGGGCTTTCTGGTGCCGGTCTTGAACCTGTTTGCCATTATCGCCCTGATCTGGCCACAACGGAACCAGGACTCTGAATCCCCGAATCAAAACTGGCTGCGCGAGATCCTGCTGAATCCCTTGATACTGGCATCCTTCGCCGGAATCTGCTGGAGTTATTTCAGCCTGCCGGTTCCGGTTATCGTCAAGGGCAGCCTCGGCATCGTCTCCGGTTTGACGCTGCCGCTTGCCTTGCTGGCCATCGGCGGTTCCTTCTCGCTCCAGCGTTTAAAAGGGGATCTTCAGTCTGCCGGAATCGCGACCCTGCTCAAGCTGATCGCCATGCCCGCTCTCGCCACGCTCATTCTCATGGCGGCGGGTGTGCAGGGAATCGACCTCGGCATCGGGATCTTACTCGCAGGCACCCCGGCGGCAACGGCGACCTATATTATGGCCCACCAGATGAAGGCCGACGCCGAGCTGGCAGGCTCGATCGTCATGCTGTCGACTCTGGCTTCCGCCTTCAGCTATACGCTGCTGCTGCTCCTCTTACGCCATAACGGGCTATGACAAGTCCCAA
>JAAXQE010000145.1 GCA_012974425.1 Geopsychrobacter sp. | reverse complement strand
CCGGTCAGGTCGAGGGACTTGTCCTTGTGACGGCCCGCGAGTCGATTCAGTTGAAAGGCAAGACAACATCCTGTAAGGTCTACCGGCTCGACGGCCTGCAGCAGGATGGGGTTGAGCTTGCCCGCCGCCTGGTGCGCGAGGATGAAGACGGAAATGACGTTGGAAATTCCAACGTTTCTGCATAGAGATTGTTTGAAAGGATATTTAAGTTGGCGATTAATGCAATTAAGGGGATGAACGATATCCTGCCCGGGGATGTTGAGACCTGGCAATTCCTTGAGCAGAAGGTGCGCGAGGTTTTTGGAACCTACGGGTTCAGTGAAATCCGGACTCCGGCGGTAGAGAAAACGGAACTATTCTGTCGTTCCATTGGCGAGAAGACCGATATTGTCGAGAAGGAGATGTACACCTTTGCCGACAAGAGCGAGAACAGTTTGACCCTGCGTCCCGAGGGGACGGCGCCGGTCATGCGCTCGCTCATTCAGAACCGTTTGCACACCCTCGATCCGGTCAATAAGCTTTACTATATGGGCCCGATGTTTCGCTATGAGCGTCCCCAGAAGGGCCGCTATCGTCAATTTCACCAGATAGGCGCCGAGGTCCTCGGGGTTGAAAACCCGATGATCGATGCCCAGCTGCTGGCGATGCTGCATCAGTATTTCTGTGAAATCGGCATAGATGCCGTGCAGCTGCAGGTCAATTCTCTCGGCTGCCCCGAGTGTCGTCCGGCATATCGTCAGACTTTGATCGCTTATCTTGATGCCAGACTCGAGAGTTTGTGTGCCGATTGCCGGCGCCGCTATCAGACCAATCCGCTGCGGGTCCTGGATTGCAAGGCGTCGGGGTGTAAGGAGGCAACCGCAGCGGCGCCATCGGTGCTGGATCATCTGTGTGGCGGATGTGAAGAGCACTTTACCGCGGTAAAGAAATACCTCAAGGTGCTCGATATCCCCTTTGAGATCAATGCGCGCATGGTCAGAGGGCTTGATTACTATGTACGCACCACCTTCGAACTGGTGACCGATCAGCTCGGCTCGCAGAATGCGGTTGCCGCTGGTGGTCGTTACGACGGCCTGGTTGAGAGCCTGGGTGGCCCAGCCTTGCCCGGCATCGGCTTTGCCATCGGGGTGGAGCGTCTGGTCCTGATGAAGGGCGCGGCGAAGGTGCAGGCCGCGCGGCCCGATATTTTCCTGGCGGCGATGGGTGAGGGTGCTGCTGAACAGGCCTTCGTCCTGATGTCAGAGTTGCAGCGTGCAGGCATCAGAGCTGAGATCGATTATCAGGGCAAGAGCCTCAAGTCCCAGATGCGGCGCGCCAATAAGCTCGCAGCACGTTATGCCCTGGTGTTGGGAGAGCGGGAGCTGGAAACCGGAACGGCTGATCTGAAGGATATGGATCAGGGTTCGCAACAGGGGGTTGCGCTAGATGAACTGGTCGGTCTGATGGGCCAACTGCGTTCTTCTGCTTGACCTGATAGCACAGCTATCTTTATAGTTATCGATTTAATTATCGCTGAATAAAATCGTGCAGTTCATTGCACTCATAAGAAACGGATTCACGGAGGTCAACCTTGAACGATACATTAGGAAACTGGAAGCGGACTCAACTGTGCGGAACTGTTACTGCAGAACAGATGGGGCAGGATGTCTGTGTGATGGGCTGGGTTCAGCGCCGTCGCGACCACGGGGGGTTGATTTTTATCGATCTGCGTGATCGTGAAGGTGTCTTGCAGTTGGCCCTTGACCCTGATCGTGATCTCGAGTCACACAAGAAGGCCGCGCAGGTGCGGAACGAGTTTGTGGTTGCGGTAAAAGGCAAGGTCTCGCCGCGTCCCGAGGGGACCGTCAATCCCAAGATGAAGACCGGCGAAGTTGAGATTGAGGTGAGTGAGATCAAAATTCTCAACCGCTCAGAAACGCCCCCCTTCATGCTCGATGAATTTGGCGATGTGGCCGAGAATATCCGTCTGAAGCATCGTTACCTCGATCTGCGCCGTACCTCTGTTCAGAATAATATGATGTTGCGCCATCGCGTTACGCGTACGGTGCGCAATTATCTGGATGAGCATGGTTTCATCGATATCGAGACCCCGGTTCTGACCAAGAGTACCCCTGAGGGCGCGCGCGACTATCTGGTGCCGAGTCGGGTTAATAATGGACAGTTCTACGCACTGCCGCAGTCTCCTCAGCTCTTTAAGCAGTTGTTGATGGTTGCCGGGTTCGATCGTTATGCCCAGATCGTCAAATGTTTCCGTGACGAAGATCTGCGCGCCGACCGCCAGCCCGAGTTTACGCAGATCGATTGCGAAATGAGTTTCGTTGATCGTGATGATATCATGACCATCATGGAGGGGATGATCGCGCGCGTGTTCAGCGAGGGGATCGGCGTCGAGATCCCCGCGTCCCTGCCGCGCATCACCTACGCCGAGGCCCTCGATAGGTATGGCGTAGACAACCCGGATCTGCGTTTTGAGCTTGAGTTGGTCGAATTGACCGAGATCGTCAAGGACTGTGGTTTTAAGGTTTTTGCCGAAATCGCCAACAAGGGTGGCATGGTCAAGGCGATCAATGTCAAGGGCGCCTCGACGTTCTCGCGTAAGGAGCTCGATGATCTGACCGCATTCGCCGGTATCTATGGTGCAAAAGGGATGGCCTGGGTCAAGATCAATGCCGATGGCTGGCAGTCGCCGATCGCTAAATTCTTCGTCCCCGAAGAACTCAAGGCGATCGAGCAGGCGCTGGCTGCTGAAGAGGGCGATCTGCTGCTCTTTGTTGCCGATTCTGCCAAGATCACCAATGAATCACTCGGCCGGTTGCGTCAGCATCTGGGGCAGAAGCTTGGCTTGGCCAAGAAGGATGACTATAGCTTTGTCTGGGTTACCGACTTCCCGCTCTTCGAATGGGATGAGGAGGAGCAGCGTCACTATGCGGTTCATCATCCTTTTACCGCACCCCTCGATGAGGATGTGGAGTTGCTGGCAACCGAGCCTGGCAAGGCACGCGCCAAGGCCTATGATCTGGTGTTGAATGGTTCGGAGGTCGGTGGCGGTTCGATTCGTATCCACGATCAGGCGGTTCAGCAGAAAATGTTCGGGCTGCTGGGAATCGATGAGGAAGAAGCCCGTGAGAAGTTCGGGTTCTTGCTCGATGCTCTCAGCTTTGGTGCGCCGCCACATGGCGGTATCGCCTTCGGTCTTGACCGGTTGGTCATGATTCTGGCGGGGACCGATTCTATTCGTGACGTCATCGCCTTTCCCAAGACCCAGAAGGCAACTTGTTTGCTCTCTGAGGCTCCGGGAGAGGTGAGTGAGGAGCAGTTGCAGGAGTTGGGGATCCGTTTACGTAAGTCGGTTAAGTAATAAGTCCCTTAATTTTTTGCGATACGGAAGTTGATGTTTCTGAGACAGTTTCTGCTGATAATTGGAGTTTTGCTGGTGGTCGGTTGTGCTGGCCGGCCACAAGTCGAACTCGATATTGTACGTAGCGAGATAGCCAAGGCTTATGCGCAGGGGGCCAAGGTTATGGCTCCGGACGATTACGAGGCGGCGGCTAAGGCTCTGCATGTTGCCGAGAACCTGATTGGCCAACGTAAGCATGGGCGGGCTCGTGAGCAACTGAATCAGGCCTTGCTGCATGTAACAAAGGCGGTAGCTGTTGCGCAGGAAAAAGCCAAAGAGATCGAGGTGCAACGTCAGGCTGAGATCGAAGCCAGGGCCACTGCCGTCAAGAAGAAGGCCCCTAAGGCAGTAAAGCAGAAGCCTGTGACCGTCAGGGTCGAACCTGAGCCGGTGGCACCAAAACCTGAAATTGTTTATCTCGATCAGGTGATCGTCTCCGTAGGTGAGACCCTGTTTAGCCTTTCGAGTCGTCAGGATATTTATGGAGAACCTTTTCTCTGGCCATTAATCTACAAGGCAAACCGGGATCAGATAAAGGATCCTCGGCATATTTTTGAAGGGCAGTTATTCAGTATCCCGCGAGATAAGAGCGCTGCAGAATTGGCGGCGGCTCGCAAAGAGGCGAGGGAGTCTGGTCTGTTTCCTCGCTAGGATAGGGACCATATTCTCGGTCTAGAAAAAGCTATTCCGCATAATTGATAACTAACATTCCGCCCGGCCTTGACAGTTTTTTTCGATGACTGCAGGGCCGGGCGTTTTTTATGGGGAACCCAGGGGTCGATGCGCTATCGGAGGTGTGCAAACAGGGGGCTTGAATCCGCAATGCTTGGAGCCTGTTTTCACTTGACAGCTATTGAGGTTTTGCATACTGTATACAACATTCTTTGGTCTATTGTCGGGCTTGTGTGTGCGTAACTGGCTTGAAATAAAGAAAATATTTGTTCGGTTGGTTTATTCCGCCTCTGGCGAATCAGTACCATTTTAAAGGAGAGAGACATGTCAAACGAAACATCTACAATTATTTGGTCCGAAATTGATGAAGCACCGGCCTTGGCCACTTACTCTTTGCTGCCGATTGTCCAGGGATTCACCAAGGGGACAGGTATCTCGGTAGAGACGCGAGATATCTCTCTGGCTGGGCGCATCCTTGCCAACTTCCCCGATAACCTGACCGATGATCAGAAGGTTGACGACTATCTGACTCAGCTTGGTGAGTTGGCTACCACTTCAAGTGCCAATATTATCAAGCTGCCAAACATCAGCGCTTCTATCCCGCAACTGCAAGATGCCATCAAGGAATTGCAGGGGCAGGGTTACGATGTGCCGAGTTATCCGGAAGAGCCACAGAACGATGCCGAGAAGGCAGTCCAGGCCCGCTACTCCAAGTGTCTTGGTTCTGCGGTTAACCCGGTTCTGCGTGAAGGTAACTCTGATCGTCGTGCCGCTGCTTCTGTTAAGAAGTTTGGCCAGAAGAACCCGCACCGCATGATGCAGCCTTGGCCTGAGAGTGGCTCACAGGCGAGTGTCGCGCATATGAGTGCTGGCGATTTCTACGCATCTGAGAAGTCGGTCACCATGGATAGGGCCGATACCGTCAAGATCGAGTTTGTTGCTGCTGGTGGCAGTGTCAGCCTGCTGAAGGATGGCCTGGCGCTGCAGCAGGCTGAAGTCCTCGATTGTTCAGTCATGAATGTTGCTGCACTGCGCAAGTTCTATGCTGAGTGTATTGATGAGGCCAAGGAGAAGGGCGTGCTGCTCTCCCTGCACCTCAAGGCGACCATGATGAAGATCTCTGATCCGATCATGTTCGGTCATGCGGTGTCGGTATATTATGCCGCCGCCCTCGACAAGCATGCTGCCGCTCTGAAGGAGATCGGTGCCAATGTAAACCTGGGACTGGGGGATGTCCTCGCTAAGCTTGATCGTCTGCCCGCTGCCAAGAAGGCTGAGATCGAAGCCGATATCGCCGCTGTCTACGCGACCCGTCCTGCTCTGGCCATGGTTGACTCCCGCAAGGGGATCACCAACCTGCACGTGCCGAATGATGTTATCGTCGATGCCTCGATGCCGAATGTTGTACGCGATGGTGGCAAGATGTGGAATAACGCTGATGAGTTGCAGGACACCATCGCCATGGTTCCTGACCGCTGCTACGCCACCATGTACCGTGAGATTATCGAAGATGCCAAGCGCAATGGTCAGTTCGATCCGTCCACCATGGGGAGCGTCGCCAACGTCGGTCTGATGGCGCAAAAGGCTGAAGAGTACGGTTCACACGACAAGACCTTTGAGGCGCCTGCGAACGGAACCATCCGTCTGGTCGATTCTGCCGGTGTCATTCTACTTGAGCAGTCAGTCGAGACCGCTGATATCTTCCGTGCCTGTCAGACCAAAGATGTGCCGATCAAGGACTGGGTCAAGCTGGCCGTCAACCGCGCCAAGGCTTCGGGCGAGCCGGCTATCTTCTGGCTCGACGAAAACCGTGGCCATGACGCCGAGATCATCAAGAAGGTCAACAAGTATCTGCCCGAGTTCGATACCGCAGGTCTTGATATCCGCATCATGGCCCCGGTCGCGGCAATGAAGTTCTCCCTCGAGCGTATCCGTAAGGGCGAAAACACCATCAGCGTCACCGGCAACGTGCTACGTGACTACCTGACCGACCTCTTCCCGATCCTTGAGCTGGGAACCAGCGCCAAGATGCTGTCGATCGTACCCCTGATCAACGGTGGTGGTCTGTTTGAAACCGGCGCCGGGGGCTCTGCTCCCAAGCACGTTCAGCAGTTCCTTAAGGAGGGTCACCTGCGTTGGGATTCCCTCGGTGAGTTCTGCGCCCTGGTTCCTTCGTTGGAGCAGGTTGCGACCAGCGCAAACAACACCAAGGCTGCGCTGCTTGCTGCGACTCTCGATGATGCCATTGGCAAGTTCCTTGAGAATCAGAAGAATCCTTCACGTAAGGTGAATGAGATCGATATCCGTGGTAGCCATTTCTATCTCGCTCTGTACTGGGCTCAGGCACTGGCTGCACAAACCAAGGACGCCGGGATGCAGTCGCGTTTCGCCGAGCTTGCTGCCGAGCTTGAGAAGAACGAAGCCAAGATCAACGAAGAGCTTCTGGCAGCTCAGGGCTCCCCGGTCGATATCGGTGGCTACTTCCGCCCTGATCTCGCACTGGTAACCAAGGAGATGCGTCCCAGCGCAACCCTGAATGCCATCATCGATGCCATCGGCTAAATGTTGCATGTTTGTCCGTAGATAAAGAAAAGGCGAAACCATGATTTATGGTTTCGCCTTTTCTTGTCTAGTAAAGATGCTAATTTGGGGGGAAAATTAGTTTAAAGCGCAAAGGCGTCTTGACACTAAAATATCGTTTGTATACTGTATACAAACACGCAAACTGTACGCTTTAGCTACGATGGATGGAAGATTCCGTGCCTGCTATTTGCGCAGGCCAAATTAGTCTGACTAAAGGAGAGAGAAAATGGCTAGACCGAAAATTGCTCTGATCGGTGGTGGACAAATTGGTGGTGTTCTGGCTCAGCTTTGTGCGCTGCGCGAACTGGGTGATGTCGTATTGTTCGATATCGTTGAGGGAATGCCACAAGGGAAAACCCTCGACATTGCCGAGGCTGCTCCGGTTGATGGTTTCGATGTCAGTGTAACCGGCACGAACGATTACAAGGATATCGCTGGTGCAAACGTTGTTATCGTTACCGCTGGCCTGCCCCGTAAGCCTGGCATGAGCCGTGATGACTTGATCGGCGTCAACTCAAAAATCATGACCTCGGTTGCTGAAGGTATCCGTGACAATGCACCAGATGCTTTTGTCATCATTATCTCCAATCCACTCGACGCTATGGTTACTCTCTGCCAGAAAGTCACCGGTTTCCCATCTGAGCGCGTCATGGGACAGGCTGGTGTCCTCGATTCGGCTCGTTTCCAGGCATTCATCGCGTGGGAACTAGGTGTTTCGGTTAAGGATGTCAACGCCATGACCCTCGGTGGTCACGGTGATACCATGGTTCCCCTGGTCCGCTATGCTTCGGTCAATGGTATCCCAGTCCTGGAACTGCTTGAGCAGAAGTACGGCAGCGCAGAGAAGGCCAGTGAAGTAATGACCGCTATGGTCGAGCGCACCAAGGCTGCCGGTGGCGAAGTCGTTAAGCTTCTCGGTAACGGTAGTGCTTTTTATTCGCCAGCATCTTCGGCTGTTGCCATGGCTGAATCGATCCTTCGGGATCAGAAGCGCGTGCTGCCGACCTGTGCTCTGCTCAACGGTGAGTTCGGGATTGATGGATTCTATGTCGGTGTTCCCTGTGTCCTGGGATCTGCTGGCATTGAGAAGATTATCGAATTCAAGCTTGACGCGACTGAGCAGGCGCTGATGGATAACTCCGTAGCAGCGGTAAAAGAGCTTGTCGGAAGCATGAATCTCTAAGCACGATTCTGTATGACTGTTTGGCAAGAGGGGTAGCTGACTGGCTACCCCTCTTGTGCAAGACTTATATTGTGATATGTGAATTATGCGATTTTTCTTGCTATGATTCGGGCGAATGCTGGAGAGACAAGCGGAGCTTGCGGGTAATACGTATACAAGTTTTTGTTGGCGAGGATTGGCCCCTTGTGATAGGATTCCGCCGCATTGTCACATCTGTCGCAGGATAGACCAAAACGTACTAAGGAGAAGGATACGAATGAGCGGTGCGAAAGCAGAAGTTGAAATTATTGAGCGGAACTGTAAGGGTTGCAGCATTTGTGTAGAATTCTGCCCCACAAAAGTATTGGCGATGGATGCCTTTGTTGCCAAAGTTGAGAATGCCGATGCTTGCATCGCATGCATGCAGTGTGAACTGCGTTGTCCCGACTTTGCCATCAAAGTCCACAAGCTGTAATTGAGACAGGAGGTTGGTTCGTGGCTAAAAAAGTAGCTCTATTACAGGGGAACTCTGCTTGCGCTTATGGCGCACTCTATGCTGGATGTAATTTTTTCGGCGGTTACCCCATTACCCCTTCCACCGAGGTTGCCGAGGTTCTTTCTGTAGAACTTCCCAAGGTTGGTGGCAAATTTATTCAGATGGAAGACGAGATCGCTGCCATGGCATCGGTTATCGGCGCTGCCCTGGCCGGGCAGAAGGCGCTGACGGCGACTTCGGGTCCTGGTGTCTCGCTTAAGCAGGAGTTGATCGGTTATGCCTGCATCGCCGAGGTCCCCTGCGTTATCATCAACGTCATGCGCGGCGGCCCTTCGACCGGTATGCCGACTGGCCCTGGCCAGTCTGATGTTCAGCAGGCCAAATGGGGCACCCATGGTGATCATCCAGTAATTGCTCTGGTCCCTTCCTCTGTTCAGGAGATTTTCAGCGAAACCGTGCGTGCTTTCAACCTGGCTGAGAAATATCGTATGCCAGTTCAGGTTCTCTATGATGAGATCGTTGGCCACATGCGCGAGCGTATCGAGTTCCCCGAGCCGGGCGAGCTTGAAGTTATCAATCGGACCGAGCCGACTGTCTCTCCTGAAGATTACAAGCCGTTCGATCCTTCTTTCGGTGATGTTCCGCCCTTGGCCGCTTTCGGTACCGATTATCGGTTCCATGTCACTGGTCTGAACAAGGCTGCTGACGGCTTTCCGACCACCAAGGCCAATCTGGTTGATGATGAGCAGCGTCGTCAAATCCGCAAGGTTGATGGCAACCAGCCCGATATTGAGTTGAATGAAGAGTATTTGACTGAGGATGCCGAGGTTATCATCTTTGCCTATGGTTCGACCGCACGTTCGGCCCGCTATGCGGTGAATGAACTGCGTAAAGAGGGTGTCAAGGTTGGCCTCTTCCGTCCGATTACCCTTTGGCCCTTCCCTGAGAAGCGTGTCGCTGAACTGGCGAAACAGGCTAAGGCGATTGTGGTTCCAGAACTCAACCTTGGTCAGATGATCCTCGAAGTTGAGCGCGTTGCCAAGGGTACCTGTGACATTGTCGGCATTAACCGCGTCGACGGTGAGCCGATTAACCCTGGTCAGATCATCGCTCAGGTGAAGGAGGTTAAATAATGGCTTACGATTACGAAAAACATATCCGCCCCGGCAAGCTGCCGCACATCTGGTGTCCTGGTTGTGGCCATGGCATCGTTATGAAGGGGATGATTCGTGCATTTGATGCCTGCGGACTCGAAAAGAACAACACCGCTATAGTTTCCGGTATCGGTTGTGCCAGCCGTATGAATGGCTACATGGATTACAATACCCTGCATACCGCTCATGGTCGTGCTGCTGCCTTTGCTACCGGCATCAAGATGGCCAAGCCTGAGATGGACGTTATTGTTGTCGGTGGTGACGGTGATGGTACTGCGATCGGTGGGAATCACTTTATTCACGCCTGCCGGCGTAACATCGACATGACCTACATCATCCTGAATAACAGCATCTACGGGATGACCGGCGGTCAGTTCTCGCCCTGTACTCCGACAGGAGCCAAGGCTTCGACCACGGTCTATGGCAACCCTGATCCGACTTTCGATATCGCCAAGCTGGCGATCGGTGCCGGTGCGACCTTTGTTGCACGTGGGACCGCTTTCCACGCGACTCAGATCGATAAGCTGATTGCCGAGGGTATCAAGCATAAGGGTATGGCTATCATTGAGATCCTCGATGACTGCCCGACAACCTATGGTCGTCGCAACAAGTTCCGCAGTGTTGTTGATATGATGAAGCGTCTCAAGGAGATTGCTGTGCCGGTTGCGGCTGCCGCAAAAATGACTCCTGAGCAGCTTGAGGGTAAGGTTCTGACTGGTGTACTGCACAAGGAAGAGCGTCCTGAGTACACTGAGCAGTACGCTCAAGTCATTAACCGCGCTAAAGGCGCCTGATCCCTACAGGAGAATTGAATCATGGCTCAAAGATATGAAATTCGTTTTTCTGGCGCCGGTGGTCAGGGTCTGATCACGGCCGGAATTATCCTTGCTGAAGCGGCCTCTATCAATGAGGGGAAGCACGCAGTTCAGTCACAAAGCTACGGTCCTGAGGCGCGTGGTGGGGCTTCCAAGTCGGAGGTTATTATTTCCGATGAGCCGATCGACTACCCGAAGGCCACCATTGTTGATGCCTGCCTGGCCATGACTCAGGAGTCAGCCGACAAGTATGCAAACGGGATCAAGTCCGGTGGCGTATTGCTGATCGATTCTGATTTCGTCAAAAATGTTCCAGCGGGCGATTTCCGGGTCGTTAAGATTCCAATCATGCGTACCGCTAAGGATGATGTTGGCCGTGAAATCGTCGCCAACGTTGTTGCTCTTGGTGCTATGATTGCCCTGACCGACGTTGTTTCACGTGAGGCAGGTGAGAAGGCCGTTCTCGCCAAGGTGCCTGAGGCTTTTCTGGAATTGAATAAGAAGGCCTACAGCATCGGCTTCGAAAAAGTTAAAGAGGCATTGGAGGGATAATTCCTTTGTCTTACAGGTTTTAGCTTGCTACTCTTTGGACCCGGCCTTGTGCCGGGTCTTTTTTTAATCATTTCTATGAATGAAAGGGTCCGAATTATGAAAAAAATGTTTGTTTCGCTGTTGATTCTTGTTGTGGCAGCGCCTGTTTTTGCTGGAGCATTGCAGGATGGTCAGGAAAAATTGAGTTATGCAATCGGCATGAGTATCGGTACTGATCTGTTGCGCCAGGAGATCGAGCTTGATCTGGATAAATTAACAGCCGGACTCACGGCTGCGTATAAAAAATCGGACTCCCTTTTGACTGAGGAGGAGATGGTTAAGGTACTGGTCGCCTATCAACAGGAGATGCAACAAAAGCAGGTGGCAAAAGCCGCCGAGGCCTCAGCGGGAAATCTTGTTGTTGGCAAGGCATACCTTGAGACGAACGCCAAGAAGGAGGGTGTCCAGATAACCGAGTCGGGCCTGCAGTATGAAGTCTTGGTGAAGGGCGAGGGCGCTACGCCGAATGCGGCAGATCAGGTAACGGTTAATTATCGTGGTACCCTGGTCGATGGCACTGAGTTTGACAGTTCGTACAAGCGTGGTCAGCCTGCTACCTTTCCGGTGGGTGGGGTTATCTCCGGTTGGACTGAAGCGCTGCAACTTATGCAAGAGGGAGGCAAGCTTAAGCTGACTATTCCGCCTGAACTTGCCTACGGTGATCGTGGGGCCCCGCCAGTTATTGGGCCTGGCAGCACGCTTGTTTTTGAGGTTGAGTTGATCGAGGTCGTAAAGAATTAAATTGCGTCCTCAGTTGCATCATTTAAAGGTCTGCGCTCTGGTGCAGGCCTTTTTTTG
>JAAXQE010000029.1 GCA_012974425.1 Geopsychrobacter sp. | reverse complement strand
TCCGCGCAAGCGTGAGCAACTCAAGCAAAACTTTACCGCGCTCGGGCAGGGTCCTCTTACGCCTGAAGAATTAAGCTGGGTACGTGAATATGGTAGGATGGATAAGGCCGGGAAAAAGCTGGATTATGTGTAGCAAGAATTCCTGTTTTGCCAGCCACCCCATTGCACCGCAAATAGAACCATGGAGAACACAAATTGAGCCTCGAACCTAAAGTTTCCCTCGACTGCCCATACTGCAAAGCAGCGATTTACGAAACCCTGAGCTGGTTTAAGAAGGACTATTCGTCCTGTCCCGCCTGTGATCAGGGCCTGGCTGCCGGTCAGTTTGCTGCCGTAGTCGCCAACCTTGAGCAGGCGATGGCTGCGAGCATAGAAGAGATGATCAATGGCAAACCGGAGAGCAGTTGCTGTGGCAATAAATCTTCCTGCGGGGGGAGTTGCAGCCCCACATCGCAAGAGGACCAGGCAGAGCAATGAAAAGAATCGACCTGCGCAGCGATACGCTGACCCTCCCGACCCGGCAGATGCGCGCGACCATGGCGGCGGCAGAGGTCGGAGATGACGTTTATGCCGAAGACCCCAGCGTCAATCGCCTGCAGGACTATGTCGCGGAGTTGACGGGCAAAGAGGCGGGTCTGTTCGTGCCGAGCGGAACCATGAGCAACCTGATTGCCCTGCTCAGCCATTGTCAACGGGGGGATGAATATGTCGTCGGTCAAGACGCGCATACCTATAAGTACGAAGGGGGAGGGGCCGCCGTTCTCGGCAGCATCCAGCCTCAGCCGCTCGATTTTGAAGAGGATGGTTCCCTCGACCTATGCAAGATTAAGGCGGTGATCAAGCCGGACGACTGCCATTTTGCACGGACCCGCCTGATCAGTCTGGAGAATACTCAAGCGGGGAAGGTTCTGTCCCTCGCCTATCAGGCCGCGGCGGCGCAATTCGCCAGCGAGAACCTTCTGGCCCTGCATCTGGATGGAGCCAGGGTCTGCAACGCGGCGGTTGCTCAGGGCGTCTCGCTGCAGGAGATCTGTCAGCACTACGCTACGGTCTCGCTCTGCCTCTCCAAGGGGCTGGGGGCACCGGTCGGCTCGGTCCTGGTTGGTTCGCAGGAGTTTATTGGCGAAGCCCATCGCTGGCGCAAGATGTGCGGTGGTGGCATGCGTCAGGCCGGGGTCCTGGCTGCAGCTGGGCTCATGGCCCTGGAGCAACAGTTTGAGCGTCTGGCAGAAGATCATGCCAGGGCCCGCAACCTGGCTGAGGGGCTGGGCCAGATCGATCAGCTGTGTATCGATTTGAACCAGGTGCAGACCAATATGGTCTTTATCGACTGTCCTGCCGAACTCCAGGAACCACTCATGGCCCATCTACAGCAGCAGGGGATTCTGATCGGTGGCTACGGTCAGTTGCGGCTGGTGACCCATCTGGATATCCAGGACACCGATATCCCGACAGTTATTCAAGCCTTTCAGGATTTTTTCTCTAAGTAGATTCTCTGCATCCTCTTCACTTTGGCCTTTATGGGTATAATGGCATAAGCGAATCAGGTGAAAGGAGAGTAACGATGAAAACTACAGCGATAGGTATTTTCGTCTTTTTGGTGACAGTTTGGGCCGCTGGACCGCTTCTGGCTGAGCAAGATGAGCAACTGGCGGGGGTTGAGCTTCAGGCAATGGCCGATACCTTTCAATATGCACTGGAGAACAACCCGACCAACGAACCTTCAGACTGGGTTAACCCCGATACGATCCGCTCTGGCATGGTCGTGCCGACGCGGACTTTCGAGAACGCCCAGGGTCAACCCTGCCGGGAATTTGTAACCACCATTATTATTGCGGATCAAGAAGAGCAGGGCTATGGTACCGCCTGTCGCCAACCAGATGGAAGCTGGGCGCTGGTGGGTGATGCCAGTCCGCCTGCATCAGCCTCACCGCCGGTGACGACCCGGACCTATATCGCCCAATCTCCAGGGGCATACTATGCCTATCCATCGGGATTTTTCGGTTCCTCTCACATCTACCTCAGCTTTGGCCATGTCTTCCGGAGCGGTAATTTGCATCGCGGTCGTCTCTATCTGGATGGGCATAGTTTCCGCAACCGTTATCCGCTTAAGGTACGCTCACGGGTCAACCTTGGAGCGCGGATTCCCTACCGTTATCGATTGCATGAGGAACTTAACTATCGAGATTGGGAGCGACGCAGTCGTGGAAAATTTGAGAGGGGGAGTAGGCACGGCAAAAAACCCGCTACTGGCTGGCGCGAAAAACACCGGGGTGGTCGCCACGATTAGTGGATAAACATAGTTTTCTCAGGGCGCGACAAACCGCTGGCTATCTGTTAAGGTGCCTTGCTCATTTTGACTAATTCATTTGAACCCTGAGGTAATTTATTATGACCGACATCGATAAGGCCTTCGCTGGCCTGCGCGAAAAACCCGATGACCAAAAAGCTCAGTCAGGTTTTTACGATCTTTTTCTCAATAGCCTGTTCTTTGTGCCGACCGCAAAAGAGATGATCCAGATCGATGATGACGGGACCGAGCAGGAGACTGAAGTTCCTTTAATCGTCGACAATGACGGCACCGACTTCCTGGTCTTTTTTGACGAGCAGCAGCGGCTTAACGACTGGGCCGAACAGGAAGCACCCTTTGTCAAGCTGCCAGGGCATCTGTTGACCGAGATGACGACTGAGGGTCTGCATTGGGCAATGAATGTCGGCACCGATCATTTCAAGCCGTTCGCGCCGGATGAAATCGCCTGGCTCAAGGAAGTGGTTACACACTGCAAGGCTGAAGATGAAAAAACCGGTGCAAAATAACCGATGGCACTGAGCGCGACAATATTCAAGGCCAATCTGCAGATCTCGGATATGGACCGCAACTATTACGCCGAGCACCTGTTGACCCTGGCGCGACACCCCTCTGAAACCGATGAGCGGATGATGGTGCGCCTGCTCGCCTACGCCCTGCATGCCGACGAATATCTCTGTTTCACCAAGGGACTCTGCGCCGATGAAGAGCCTGACCTCTGGCTGAAGAACCTCACCGATGAGATCGAACTCTGGGTCGATGTCGGTCTGCCCGATGAACGGCGCCTACGCAAGGCCTGCAGTCGTTCAGCGCAGGTCAATCTCTACATCTATGGCCGACGCGGTGCCGATTTGTGGTGGCAGAAGAATGCCGAGAAATTGCAACGTTTTTCCAATTTGACTGTCATTGAAATTCCCGATGCGGCATGCAAAGAGATGACCCGGCTGGTGCAGCGCAACATGCAGTTACAGTGTACTATCCAGGATGGCGAGATCTGGCTGAGTGATGGCGGTGAAACCTGCAGTATCAGCCCCTTGGTAAGAATGGCAGCGGAGTAACACCTCTATAAGAGATGTCCTGCCTGTGGAGAGCGCCATTGGCTGCAGAAACGCAAAAAGACGCCCCCAGGAAATAGCGGAATTCCTCGCCGCGAATTCTGGTGAGACTGAACCTACGCTCCTCTTCCCCAGACGTGACTGGTGGGTCAGCGCACTGGTCTGGGGAACTTCCATCCTGATCTGGAGCTGTGCCACCCTGACAGGCTATTTCCCCCTCTGGCTGTGGTTGACAACCTACTATTACCTGTCCGACACCTCTCTCCATCTCCAACCTGGACCCTTTCGCAAACAGTTACCATTAAGAAA
>JAAXQE010000159.1 GCA_012974425.1 Geopsychrobacter sp. | reverse complement strand
CTAGGTTTCTGTGGACATTGCCAATTGGTATAATAATTACTGCGCGTAGCTACGATTCATCGTTATGTTGTTTTTAAAAAAAATAGATAGTCTCATCGGCCCCCTACTTGCCCGCCTGCTTCCTCGCCCGGCGCAGGAGACCTCACTTTCTCATCCGCCATCCCGCTTTTTGTTTATACGTCCCGGTGGTATCGGTGATGCCATATTATTAATTCCAATGATCTTGTGTTTACGCGAAGCATACCCTGAAGCACGTATTGAAGTTATGGCTGAAAAGCGAAACTCTGGCGTCTTTGCGCTTTGTCCTGGTATTGACCGGGTTTTACGCTACGACAGGCCACGCGAATTGCTGTCTGCACTGAGTCGTCGTTACGACCTGGTTATCGACAGTGAACAATGGCATCGTCTCTCTGCGCTGGTTGCGCGCGTGATTCGCTCACAGATGTCGATCGGTTTTGGGACAAATGAACGGAAGAGGTTGTTCACCCATCCGGTCGGGTACAGTCATGATCGCTATGAACGGGACAGTTTCTTTGCGCTGCTGCAGCCATTGAATGTTAATATCCCTGCGATCATTGACTATCCTTTCTTGTCTGTTCCTGATATAGACCAACAATCTGCCGACAAAATGCTTAAAACCTTGCAGGGTGAACCTTTTATCGTTTTATTCCCAGGGGCGAGCATCCCTGAACGGTGCTGGGGTGTTGAGAACTTTGGTCATCTGGCGGCCCGCTTTAGAGGTGCAGGGATTCCTGTTATTGTTGTCGGTGGCAGAGAAGATTCAACTGCGGGTAGTGTTATTTTGAGAGACACTCCAGGTTTGAATCTTGCGGGGAAAACATCTTTGGCTGAAACGGCTGGTGTCTTGAATCGAGCCCAGGTGTTGGTCGGTGGCGATTCTGGTGTGCTCCACATTGGAGCCGGTCTTGACGTCCCAACAGTGTCACTTTTTGGGCCGGGTATTGCAGAAAAGTGGGCTCCGCGTGGACTACAGCACAGGGTCATCAATCGCAAATTAGCCTGTTCACCCTGTACAAAGTTTGGCACTACGCCCCCTTGTCCGATCGGGGCAAAGTGTATCCAGGATATTTCAGTCGATGAGGTTTTTATTGCTGCTCAGAACCTATTTGGGCTTAAATAAAAGAAAGTGGTAACTGATGCCGTTTGAGTATTATTTTTTTCTGGCCGCAGCATTTGTGCTGGGAGCTGTCATCGGTTCCTTCCTTAACGTCTGCATCTACCGTATCCCGGCGGGGAAGTCGATTGTTTCGCCCCCCTCATCATGTCCGCACTGTGGGCACCGTATCCGCTGGTTTCAGAATATCCCGATTCTTAGTTATCTGGTCCTTATGGGCAAATGTGCTGGCTGCAGCCAGAAAATCTCCTTACGTTACCCGTTGATTGAGGCTCTTACGGGCGGTTTGTTCGTTCTGGTTCTTTATGCGTTTGGTCTCAGCCTGGCAACTCCCATTTACTGGTTGTTTGCTGCGGCCCTTGTTGTCATCACTTTTATCGACCTGGATCACCAGATTATTCCTGACGTCATCAGCCTGCCGGGGATTGTATTCGGTTTTGCCTGTTCTTTTGCCATCCCCTGGCTGGGTTGGCTTGATTCTCTATTGGGGATTTTTCTGGGTGGTGGCCTTTTGCTCGCGATTGCCTGGGGGTATCAGCTGTTGACCAAGCGGGAAGGAATGGGCGGTGGCGACATCAAGCTGCTGGCAATGATCGGCGCATTTCTTGGCTGGAAGGCGGTTTTCCCGATAATTTTTGTGGCATCCTTGGCTGGGACACTGGTAGGTGTTCCATTGATGTTGCTGGGTCGTAAGGATTCTCGTCTTGCGCTGCCTTTTGGGCCATTTTTGTCGTTTTCCGCAATTGTTTACTTGTTCTGGGGCCAAGGTTTGATTCAATGGTATCTTGGTTTTATGCGCTAGATTCCTTGGTGTTGCTTGAATGGTGAATAACTCCTTATTTCATTTCCCCCTTGACACTTGCTATCTTTGACCTATAATTACGCTTAATGTTCATTATATTTTCGATTCTGGGGTGAGAGTAATGGCACAAAATCGGGTAAGGCAGATCCGTGAATCACTGCTGATGAGTAAGGCTGAACTGGCCAGAAAGGCCGGTGTTTCGCCGTTGACGATCACACGGATTGAACAGAATTGTGAGTGCCGGGTTGACACCATGCGAAAGATAATCCTGGCCCTTGGTCTGGATATTTCTGAACGCGGGAAGGTCTTTCCGGGTGAGGATTGATCGTGTATAGCTTAAGACACCTTTGTCGTCAGGATGGGATAAATGTTGTTTTCAACTAAAAAAGATCTGATCGGAATTGATGTCGGATCGAGTTCTGTGAAGCTCGTCCGCTTAAGGGAGTCCCGCGGGAACTACCAGTTGGTAAACCTTGGTATTTTACCCCTTGCTGCCGAGACAATTGTTGATAATACAATCATGGACTCCTCGGCGATTGTCGAAGCGATCAGTAATCTGATTGTGGGGATGAAGGTTCAGGGCAAGCGGGTAGCGACCTCGGTCTCTGGCCACTCGGTTATTATCCGCAAAATCATGCTTTCGATAATGACCGAAGAGGAGCTGGATGCCAGTATTCAGTGGGAGGCGGAACAGTATATCCCCTTCGATCTTTCCGAGGTTAATATAGATTTTCAGATTCTCGGACCCGACGCTAAAGATCCTTCCCAGATGAATGTCATGCTGGTTGCTGCCAAGAAAGATTACGTCGATGATTTTGTCGGACTTTTCTCTGAAGCAGGGCTGGAACCGGTTGTGATGGATATCGACTGTTTTGCTGTCGAAAATACCTTCGATGTCAACTATGGCTTTGTTGAGGACGAAGTGGTTGCTCTCGTTAATATGGGGGCAAGCGCCATCAGTGTAAATATCCTTAAGGCCGACGTTTCGCTCTTTACTCGCGACATTCAGGCGGGTGGGAATATCATTCGTGACGAACTGCAAAAAAGGCTTGGTCTGAGCAGTGAAGAGGCTGAACGGGCGAAGCTTGGAGAAAGAAATGTCGGGGATGTCGATCCCGAAACCATCGATGATGTGATGGTGGACGCTGTGGGAAATCTGGTGCAGGAAGTAAAGCGCTCTCTCGATTTCTTCTCGGCAACATCGGCAGATGACAAGATTACAAAGATATATTTGACAGGTGGAGTCTCTAAGTCGCGTCAGGTTTGTGAGGTTCTCGAGAAAAGTTTGGGACTTAAAACTGAAGTAATAAATCCTTTCCGAAATGTCACGGTCAACGAAAAGGAATTTGATCTGGAGTATCTGGCGGCGATTGGACCTATGCTCTCTGTTGCAACAGGCCTGGCGATGAGAAAGGTGGGTGACAAATGATCAGAATTAATCTCCTGCCAATCAGGGCTGCGCAAAAGAAGGAAAGAATTCGTTCGCAGATGTCGATTTTGATTCTGAGTCTCGTGGCGGCCTCTATCGCCTGTGGTGCCGTTTACTTCACGATGATGGCAAGGATAAGTGATAAGCAGGGTGAAATAAATTCAGTTCAGGCACAGATTAATCAATTGAAAAAAGAAATAGGTGAAGTATCCCGTTATAAGAAGCTGCAGGCAGATCTGAAAAAGAAATTGGAAATACTGCAGGTATTAAAGAATGGCCGGTCCGGTCCAGTTCATCTGCTGGATGAATTAAATA
>JAAXQE010000006.1 GCA_012974425.1 Geopsychrobacter sp. | reverse complement strand
AAAATGGTGAGCCGGGGGGGGATCGAACCCACGACCATCTGATTAAAAGTCAGATGCTCTACCAACTGAGCTACCGGCTCGTTTCGGAGCATCTTTATACGCGATGAACCTCAGGGCGTCAACCCTTTTTTGAACTTTTTTTTCGCTGCTTGCGTTTTTTTCTCAACCCGCGAAAGCAAAGACATAATGCCTTTTTTCAGTTCAAAAATCAAGCAAAAGGATTGCTGCGCAACATGGTTTCATCCCGACGCGGTCCGACCGAAACCAAAACCACCGGAACACCGGCCCAGGCTTCAATCTGCTTAACGTAATCGATGGCCCGCTGCGGCAGATCGTCAAAATTCTTGACCTCGTTGATCGAGGTCTGCCAGCCTGCAACATCCTCAAGCACCGGCGTGCAATTCTCTAACACATCGAGGTCGCTCGGGAAGTTCGTGAGGAGCTGATCACCACAACGGTAAGCAGTGCAGACCTTGATGGTTGCAAGATCGTTCAGCACGTCCATCTTGGTCAGCGCCAGGCCGGTCAGGCCGTTCACCCGCACCGCCTCACGCAGGGCGACGATATCGAGCCAGCCGCACCGACGTGGCCGCCCGGTGGTTGCGCCGAACTCTTGACCGGCGGCGCGTAACTCTTCGCCCATGTCGTCCAACAATTCAGTCGGGAAGGGTCCTTCACCGACGCGGGTAACATAGGCCTTGGTGATGCCGATGACCTGATCGATCTTGGTCGGGCCAACCCCACTGCCGGTACAGGCGCCGCCAGAAACCGTTGAAGACGAAGTCACATAGGGGTAGGTACCGTGATCGATATCGAGCATGCTCCCCTGGGCCCCTTCGAACAGCAGGTTCTTGCCAGCCTGGATCGCCGCATCGAGCTCGACCGAGGCGTTCCCCAGATAACAGCGCAACTTCTCGGCATAGCCCTGATACTCGGTGAAGATCTCATCTTCATCCAGCGGCGCTTCTCCCAGATATTTTTCGAGATAGAAGTTTTTCTCGGGCAGGGCCTCTTTCAGACGCCGCCTGAAGGTTTCAGGCTTGAGTAGATCAGCAAAACGGATACCGCGGCGCCCGACCTTATCTTCATAGGTCGGTCCGATCCCTCGACCGGTGGTGCCGATCTTGCGATCACTGCTGCGTCCCTCACGGGCCTTATCGATGGCGACATGGTAAGGCATAATGATATTAACCGCGCCATCAACCATCAGCTGGGCATCGTCCTGCAGGTAGCCCTTCGCCTTCAGCCCTTCGATCTCCTGCAGGAAAACCTTGGGATCGAGAACAACACCGTTGCCGATGACACAGCGCTTGCCCTTATGCAGAATCCCTGAAGGAATCAGATGGAGCACGGTCTTCTCATCGCCAACAACCAGGGTATGTCCGGCATTGTTGCCACCCTGAAAGCGCACCACTCCATCTGCCTGCGCAGTATAGATATCTACAATCTTTCCCTTGCCTTCGTCGCCCCACTGGGCACCGATAATTACGACATTGGCCATAGCGTTCTCGTTATCTCCTTGCGTCTGCCTCGCGAATACGCTGGCAGTTCTAAATATTTACAGCTCTTTACGCTGCAGAAGTTCTTCAAGAGTCAATGAATCTTCATTTTCACTACTCGGATTGACCAGGCGTAGCGCAGCTTCCCCTACAGGGACAACCAACAGCCGACGATAGTTCATCAGCCGGGCATAGGCAAGAGCTTCGTCAATCGAGCGATCAAGCATGTCGCGCGCGGCGCTGAATCCTGCGGCGCGCAAGCGAGGCGTTAATTGCTGGGCACGCAAGACCGCACCCTCACAGGCATAGACAAGCAGGTCGGTCCGGGGCTTAACCTGATCTTCCAGAGCTCGATCAAGGGCAAAGAGCAGATTGAGCAGATCGAAAGTGAAGCCGGTTGCCGGAGCAGGGTTGCCATAGTTGGCCATCAATCCATCGTAACGCCCGCCACTGCAGACCGCTTGACCATAGCCCGGCAGAAATCCCTGGAAGGTAATCCCGGTATGATAATCGAGACCGCGCAGCTCACCGAGGTCAAAAGTGACATACTCAGCGATGCCATGCCGATCCAACAAGGCAAGCACCTGGGTCAAATTATCCAGCGCCCGTTGCGAACGCTGATTCTTGACCAGCTTGGCGGCGCGCTCAAGGACTTCGCGACCACCGAAAAGCCGTGGCAGCGCCAGCACCTCTTCACGCGCAGCCTCGTCGACACCAGCCTCATCGAGCAATGCCCTAAGCTCGGTGCTATCCTTGCGCCCGATGGCACCGGCCACCCGACGCGCAAGATCGGACGAGAGCGAAAGGCCATCCATCACCCCGCGAAAAAACTCAACCTGCCCGATATCGAGGGTGAAATCCTTGGCTCCGCTGCCCTGCAGACATTCGATCGCCATAGCGATCATCTCGGCATCGGCCTCAGGCTGACCGAGACCGATCAGTTCGACACCGACCTGAAAAATTTCCCGATTCTTGCCAGCCTGCTCTTCGGTATGACGCAACACCTTGCCCGAGTAGCTGAGTCGCAGCGGCAGCGGCAGTTCACGCATCCGGGTTGCAGCAATTCTGGCTATTTGCGGGGTGATGTCGGGTGGAAATGCGAGGAGACGCCCACTCTGGCGGTCATCGAAACGGAAGGCCCGCGCATGCAGATCGCCCCCAAGTCCCTTTTCGAGCTGATCAAAAAATTCAAGCTGGGGCGTGATCACCGGGCGAAAGCCCCAGGCTGCCATGACCTGCTGCAATTGCTGTTGCAGATATTCGACCTTGGCGGCCTTCAACGGCAGAAAATCGCGCACCCCTTTCGGCAGGGCGGATTCGGGCAAAGCGTTTGAATTTATCATAGGTATCCACATCGATCAGCCGGTACGACCGGCAAAAAAAGTCCTGATTTCAATTCGTATTCCAGTTCGACACCGGCGGCAGATTAACCGGGCAGGCGAAGAGCACACCTTCGGCTGCGGCAAGTTTCTGCAGAACCTCGGGCGAGAGCAGACTGTCGACCCCGATCAACGAGATTGCACTCCGCTCAATCCGCTGGCGCGACAAATTGAGCGTCGCAATGTTCACCTCAGCCTCAGCCAGAACCGCACAGATCCGGGCGATAACCCCAGGGCGATCTTCATTGCGCAACACCAGCATATGTCCTGCCGGAATTGCCTCGAGCAGATACTCATCGATCCGCACCAGTCGATAGTCGTTCTGTCCGAAAAGTGCGCCACTCAGACTGTGCCAGCCCTGATCCCCTTCAATCTGCACCTGGATCGAACTGGAAAATTCGTTGGCTGAATGGACCCGCGTCTCGCTGACCCTGATGCCATGTTCGCGGGCCAGATGTACGGCATTAACGTCATTGACCAACTCCCCCAGTACCGGCCGCAACAGCCCCTTCAAAAAAACCGCGGTCAACAGCTCAAGGGGGTATGTGGCCACCGTACCACTGTACACTATGGCAACCTGCTTAAAGCGGCCTTTCCGATACTGAGACATGAAGAGTCCCATCCGTTCGGCCAGTTCAAAACAGGGGCGTAACGTCTTGAGCAGATCCGCGTTGACTGAGGGCACATTCAGCGCATTCGTGATCAGATCTCGCTGCAGAAAGTCCAGCACCTGCCTGGCAATCTGTACCGCGATATTGATCTGGGCATCGGCACTGGCGGCCCGTAGATGCGGAGTCGCGATGACCTGATCGAACTGCAGCAAGGGGTGATCGGCAGCAGGGGGTTCCTTGGTGAATACGTCGAGTGCCGCACCGGCAACCTGCCCACTCTGCAGAGCTGCCACCAGAGCCTCCTCATCGATCAGGCCACCCTGGGCACAATTGATAATGCGACAGCCGGGCTTGACCTGCGCAAGCAGTTCCGCATCCAAGAAATTGCGGGTCTCGGGATTCAGCGGTATATGGAGCGAGATAAAATCAGAGTTCTGCAGTAGCTCAAGCAGTTCAACCTGCTCCCCGCCCAGCTGCTGAATCGCCTCGGTCGTCAGATATGGGTCACAAACCAGCACTTGCATCTTCAGCGCCAGGGCCCGCTCGATGACCAGGCGACCTATCTTGCCGGCGCCGATCACGCCAAACTTCTTACCCGACAACTCAACCCCGAGATAGCTATCCCTCTGCCATTCGCCCCGCCGTAACGCGGCACAGGCCTGGGGGATATGCCGCGCCAGAGCCATGAGCATCGCAATGGTGTGTTCGGCGCTGGTAATACTGCTGCCGAAGGGGGTATTCATCACCACCACCCCACGCCGGTTGGCGGCGTCGAGATCGACATTTTCGGCGCCGATTCCTGCGCGCCCGACAACGCGTAAACAACTGGCTCTTTCAAAGACCTCGGCCGTAAGACGCGTGCCACTGCGCACGACCAACGCATCAACATCGGCCACCGCGCTGAGGAGTTCCTGCTCACTCAATTCGGGCCGATAGTCAAGTTCGATCCCGTCTGCTGCAGCAAAGATATCGAGTCCTGCCTGAGACAGTCGATCTGCAACCAGAATTTTCATTGCGCAAACTCCCGCCAAGACTCGAAAAACGGCCATTTGGCCGAAGCTTGCAATCTAGCAATAGTGCCAGATGATGTCAAGCTGGACTGCTGGGCAGAGGCCCGAGCCCGCGCTCCACACCGAAAATCTCCGTCTTTACCGCGCGGTGGAATGCGCCTTCTGCGTTGCAGGAGAAGAAGGCTGTAGCGGGCGGCGCAATACAGCAAGAGGGAACAGGTTAAGCTGGCCGGAAAAAAAACCTAACCGCAAAGAGAAAGGACGGGAACTCTGCCCCATCCAGCCTCCCGGCCTCATGACTCGGTCATGCACACTGGCCACGCAGATACTCAATCAACAACCGCACACCGACCCCGGTCCCCCCCCTTGGTGAACCGGGGGTATTCTTGTCGGCCCAGGCTGTCCCGGCAATATCGAGATGGGCCCAGGTGTAATCCTCGGCAAAATGCTTGAGGAATGCCGCCGCCGTGATGGTTCCTGCTGAGCGCCCACCGCTATTCTTGATATCGCCAAAATCACCCTTGATCTGCGCGCTATACTCCTCCCACAACGGCAACTGCCAGAGACGCTCCCCGCAACGCTCGCCGGCCTTGATCAATTCACGAGCCAATCCGTCATGGTTCCCGAGCACCGCACTGGCATGGTGCCCCAGCGCGACGATGCAGGCCCCGGTCATGGTCGCCAGATCGATCACCACCCGCGGATTATACCTTCCGACCCAGGTCAAGGCATCGGCCAGGATCAGGCGCCCCTCGGCATCGGTATTAAGTACCTCGATCGTCTTGCCCGAGAGTGAAGTCAGGATATCGCCCGGCCGGTACGCGGTTCCAGAGGGCAGATTTTCAACCGCGGGCACCACCGCCACCAGATTGACCGGCAGCTTGAGCTCGGCCACAGCCTGCATCGTGCCGAGCACGGCAGCCGCTCCGGCCATATCCATCTTCATCTCATCCATCTTGTCGGCTGGCTTCAAGGAGATCCCACCGGCATCAAAGACCACCCCCTTGCCAACCAGGGCAATCGGGCGCTCCTCTTGGGTGCCGCCATGATATTCCAGAACGATCAGATAGGGCTCACGCACGCTCCCCTGAGCAACTCCCAACAGAGCCCCAAACCCCTGTTTTTCGAGTTCGGCACGCGGCAGCAGGGTACAGTGCAGCCCCTGATCCCTGGCAATCTGCTCTGCGGTCTCAGCCAGAAACAACGGAGACTTATGGTTGCCCGGCAGGTTAACCAGATCCCGCGCGCGACAGATTCCGCGACAAATGGCCTCAGCCTCGCTGACCACCGCTTCGGCCGCAGCCTTGTCACGCGACGAACCGATCAGCAGCGCAACCGCTTGCAAAGAGGACGGAGGATCCTCTTCCTGTTTGAGATAGGTATCGAAGCGGTAGTCTGCCAACAGTAAACCCTCGCAGAGGGCGCCAAGCGCCTCGATCTCGCCCCCCTTGCTGAGCGACAGGGGATTGACATCGATCAGACAACGACCAATGTGGCGTTCATTCAGATATGCCGCAATCTGGCTCCCCAGATTGCGCAAGCTGACGCTAGTGGCCCGCTTCTTCGCACCCAGACCGACCAGCAGAAACCGCTCGTTCCCCCCTTCGGCACTATGCACCAACAGCGTCTCACCCGCCTTGCCACTGAACTCACGACTGCGAAACGCCTTTTGCAAGCGCCCCTGTAGGAGTTGATCTATTTCAGCAAAAGCAGTCTTCAACCGCCCCTCATAGGCAGGCAGCACCAGACAGGCGCTCTTCTGCTTTAGTCGATTCCCGACTTTTATGGAGATTTTCGTCACATGGACCCCCTGTAGTTTAATTTAAATACTAGATCCGACCGATGGAGCATAAAGACTCAACTCGACCTCGGCAAAAGCACTTACAGATTTTAAGTCTAACCTATTTTTGACAAAAGCAGCACTCCGACTACAATTGAAAATCACATTATTCCCGACGACTCCAGCTTTCATCATACCCAAGGAGGTTCCCCCATGCGCCTGTCACTTATCTGCAGCCTGATCGCTTTGCTCCTGCTGCCAGCCTGCTCTGCAACACCAGTCATAACCGCCGGTGGCGATAAAATCATAAGCCATATGATCGATGGTCAGGGCCGCACCGGAATCAGCGGCCAGGTCCGCCTCAAGACAGATGCATCTCCGCTGGCAGGGGCCTATATCAATATCTACCCTGACAGCATCTCAAACCTGCTCGGCCCATCGCAGTTCATCTCTGCACCGACCGCTGCCGACGGCAGCTACAGTATCGATCTCCCTCCCGGCACCTATTATGTCGTAGCGCGCAAGCGGAGCAGCGAACAGGCCAGCGGACCCCTGACCACCGGGGACTACTATTCCGAACATCAACGGATTATCGCCAGGGTCGCTGAGGGCAAACTGACCCAGGTCGGTCTGGAGATGGCCCGGCTGAAGGCACCGATGTTCTTCAAAAAAGATCTGGTCGAAACCCGTACCGACACCGGAATCCGGGGCGTGCTTATCGATACCCAGGGCAAACCGGTCCCCGGTGGTTTCGCCATCGCCTATACCGACGACAACCTGCAGCGCCTGCCCGACTTCGCCTCAACCCTGACCAACCAGAAAGGCGAGTTCACCCTCTACCTGCCGAGGGGGGGCAGCTATTACCTGGCGGCCAGGATTCACGCCTGGGACATGCCCCGTGAAGGGGAACTCTATGGCAAACATGGCGGTGAAAATCCACTGGCGATGAAGATTAAGGACAACAGCTTTATCGAAGGGATCACAATCGAGATGGCCCCCTTCAGCGGGACCTACAAAGAGATGAAGAATCAGCGGCCATTTTGATAAATCGGTGAGGGGTGAGGGGTAAGGAGAAAGATCCCGAACGATTTTGGCTCTACGCCTCACCCTTTACCCCCCACCCCTCACGGCCTTAAAGTTCCGAACTGGTCAACGAATCGGTGATCGCTATCTCCTTCATGCGCAGGGCCATGCGCTGACGGATCAGGGTCGGAATCTCAACATGCAGACAGCCCGCACAACGCGACAGCTTACAGGCCTGGATCCGTTGCAGAGCATTGGCCCCGGCGCTGGGCAACCAACGGATATTCTCCCTCGCCAGATAGTTTCGCTCCTCCCCCTCAAGCAAACTCGCGACCTCCTGATGTGGATCAAAAATCCGCCCGCGCAGGCTGAGATCCTCGCGCATCTCCAACTGGTAGCCCTGGTGACTGTCCGCACAAAACTGCACCACTATCTCGGGTGAAAGCTCGCGGATCATTTCCAGGCCTTGACGCAAGCGGCCAGCGGGATCGAGTAAGACCTTACGCCCTGCGACCTCAAGGGCACCCATCTTGTGCGGATCGGGGTAAGGCGGGAGGCCGCCGAGCCCAACAATCACCCGCCGGTCATCAAGCTGGGTCCCAACGTAGCCATGCACATCGACAATCAGAACTGGCGCAGACCCCGAGAAATGCCGAATGAAACCACAGAGTCCCTCCTCCTGCTTATAGCAGTAAGGGTGGCCACTGGCGTCAGTATAGGGATAGATCACATCAATATTGCTGGGATTAAGCGGCACCCCCCAGTCTTTTAGTTTTTGCAGATTATGATCAGCCAGCGGCTCACGACCCGAAAAGCCAAGGTTGATGATTGCGCCACGCGCGCGCCCTTCGCGCAAGAAGTAAAGTGCGACCTCAAGGGTGTGCGGATCGTAGGGGCCGTGACTGACGGTCAACAGCGGCAGCTCCTGATTTGGCGTGTCGGCCTGCAACAGCAGACTACCACCGGCAGCATCCGCCAGATAGCGGCTACTGAAGCCGGGCAACAGATGGGGGGAAGGGGTCCACCCGCAGCTCTCAAGCGGCAGATGACCAAAGACCCGCCTCAGCACCCGCTCGCGCCAACTCGGCACAAAACGGATGGTCCGCGCAGGCAAGCGGTAATAGACATAGTAGCGCCGCTTATCGAGATAGATCCGCGCGTGCAGATCGATCAGCAGTTGCCGATTGTAATGATTCTGAGTGGTATGCAGCAAACGCGCGGTCAACTCGACCATGCCATCGAAGGCCTGAGCGGGCAGATCGACCAGATCGACCCGCTTGAGCCCCCGATAATCTTCACCGCCGATCTCGACCTCAAGCCGATTAAGATGACGTTCGAAGGGCGCTGCAGCGTCGACGCTAAATTCGCTGACGAAAAGAGGGGAGATTTTTATCCTGGGAGGATTTTCTGCTGACATAACGACAGAATAACCTGCTGACAGGTCGTTCGCAAGCGAGGCTTGTCGGCTCAATCCTGCAGAAGCTGTGAAATTGCCTGCTTGAGGTCGGTGACTCCTGCGTCAAGATTATCGACGCGGATCTCAATTCGACGCGCCGGACAGGTATGCAGATAAAGAGGATCATAGTAGTCGACCATCAAGCGCCGGGTCAGCTCATCCCACCTCTTCTCATGCAAGAGCCTCAGCAAATCCTCGATTACGACGCTGCCAAGCCGCTCCTTCAGCGCACGCAGCGGCGGCTCGAACGCGGCGGTCAGATCATCGCGGGCCGGATAGTCATCCAGAATCACCCCCACCCGGTAAGCGAGGGGAGCATCGACCCAGAGGCTGGTCTGCTCCTGCAGTGCCCGATAGAAACGGGGAGGGAGCACCAGACGACCGATATGCCGACTCTCCCCCTCGGTGAGCAGATAATCAGAATCTCGATACTCCTGCAGGCGAGCCCAGAGGCGAGCCTCAAACATCTTCTGCCCCGGCTGATCGCCCAAGCCCAGCCCTCCGAAGGCGCTGCCACGATGATTGGCCAGCCCCTCAAGGTCGATAACCGGATAGGTTTCAGCCGCCAACCGATGCAGCAGCAGCGTCTTCCCAACGCCGGTCAAGCCACGCACCACCAGAATCTTGCCGAAATCGGTCTGCTCGAAATAGTCGAGCACCAGCCGCCGAAAAGCCTTATGCCCACCGGTCAACTGACGAGCCGGGATGCCGCCCAGATTAAGAAACGAGGTCAACGCCTGCGAACGCATTCCGCCCCGCCAACAAAAAACCACCGCAGGCGGGGAATCGGGCTGTCGCGCGGCCTCGATCTGTGCGAGCATCGTTGGTATCTTCGGAGCGACAATCTCGATTCCACGCCTACGGGCATCACGTCGCCCGACCTGTTTATAGAGGGTTCCGATTTCGGCACGCTCGGCATCGTCCAGGATAGGTACGTTGAGCGCGCCGGGGATGCTCGCCTCGGCAAATTCCGACGGAGAACGCACATCGACCAACAGGGCTCCGCGCTGGCGAAGTTCAAGGGCCTGGTCGAGATCGATAACTTCTTGCACGAGATAAGGCCTTTTATAAGTAAGTGGTCCAGACGACAATCGCCAAGAGGTTGCAGTTGCGGCATAAATTCGTATTCGAAAGAGCCGATTTGTAGCACCTCCCCGGCCCTGGCGACAAGAGAGAATTGCCCTACTCAGGAGAAAACGTCGCCCGCACACATTTAGAGGTTGACCTGCACCGGGCAATCGGGTAGGTTCCATTTCGTTGTCGCGGGATGGAGCAGTCTGGTAGCTCGTCGGGCTCATAACCCGAAGGTCGGAGGTTCAAATCCTTCTCCCGCAACCAAAAAAGTCAAGGGAATCCGTATCTGCGGGTTCCCTTTTTAATTTCTTGCCCTCTCCGCTCCCCCTGTCGACTCCGCATAAATCTCTAATATTGCTTAATTATCAGATTTAACCTGTAATTTCATGGACATTTGCACATTATTAGCAGACCTGCTAGCTTTCATAGGATTATTGGAACGGCTGTCATTCTCTTGCACAGGACCGAAACCATGAATGAGCACCCCTTTATTGCTGAAGACCGTTACAAAGAAGCCGCTGAACTCGGTAGAGCCGATGCCCAGTACAACTATGGGCGCATGTGCGAACTCGGTGACGGAGCCACGCAAAACGATTGCGAAGCCGCCCGCTGGTACTTGCTGGCAGCGGAACAGAATCACATCCAGGCCCAACTGGCCCTCGGCTTCTTCTATGAACGGGGACAGGGTGTCGAACAGAATGACAGCGAGGCGGTCAACTGGTACCATCGCGCCGCCGAAAACGGCGATACCGACGCCCAGTACAACCTGGGGGTCATGCTCGCCTTCGGCCAGGGTCTTCCGGCGGACTATCCTCAGGCCCTCAGTTGGTGTCGCAAAGCGGCCGACAAAGGTCACCTGGATGCACAATATACCCTGGGCCTGATGTATGCCAACGGCGAGGGCGTTGAGCAAGACTTCGCCCAGGCGGTCGGCTGGTATCGCAAGGCGGCCCAGGCCGGCAACCCTGATGCGCAGTACAATCTGGGCATCATGTACGCTTTCGGCCAAGGGGTCGAACAGGACAACTCGCAGGCCTTCAAATGGTGCCACATGGCTGCCGAGCAGGGACATGTCGATGCCCAGCATAATCTCGGCTCGATGTACGCGCGCGGCGAGGGGGTTGAGAGCGACCCCTACGCCGCGATTAAATGGTACCGCCTGGCTGCAGAACAGGGTGATCTCGATGCCCAGTACAACCTCGGCAGCATGTATATCAAGGGGGAGAGTATCCCGCAGGACTACAGCGAAGCGCGCAAATGGTGGACCCTGGCCGCCGAACAGGGCAACGCTGCGGCCCAGTACAATCTGGGGGTCATCTACGTCTTCGGCTATGGCGTCGAAAAGAGCGATAGCGAAGCGGTAAAATGGTGGAGCAAAGCGGTGGAGCAGGGTTATGCCGATGCGCAGTACAATCTCGGTGGCATGTATGCCCTCGGTCGCGGAGTGGATAAAGACTATATCTCAGCATACATCTGGTTAAGCTTACCAGCAGAGCAGGGGCACGAGGATGCGCAACGGATCCTCAAAAACCTCGAGAACAAAATGACTCCCGATCAAATCAATACCGCCAAAGTTGATGCGCAACGGGTCTGCGAACGGCTGGAAAAGAATATCGGCTAAATATAGCCAGTCGATCCAAAAAAAATAGGCCAGCCCCTTTCATGGGCTGGCCTTTATTGTTTTTGGGTTAAACCCTTGGCGACAGAATGCTAATCCCGGTCATCAAACAGGAAACGATCCATCATTCCGACCAGTTTGGGGATCTCAGGCTTGGTGGCATAGCCATCGGCACCCACCGAATCACACTTGGCCGCCATCTGCTCGTTGAGCAACGACGAGAAGAGAACCACAATCACATCTTTCAATCCTGGATCGTCCCTCACCTTGCGGCACAGGGTCAGTCCGTCCATCTTCGGCCAACAGAATCTTGACCTGCTGACGGTGT
>JAAXQE010000252.1 GCA_012974425.1 Geopsychrobacter sp. | reverse complement strand
ATTGAGCAGTCCGCGTAATAGTGCCGTTGAATCGCCATAACCCCCTGCCCCAGGATTATCCGCATAGTCTGCAATGATCAGCGGCCCCTTGTCGGGTGCGTAGGTCGCAGCAATATCTACCGCTTTGGTGACGCTGAGATAGTCGTTGAGCTCTTCAAAGCGTCGGTTCCAGATATCATCAGCGATGGTTTCGGCGAAAGCAGTGTGCGCGGCAAAATCCCCCTGTCCGGTCACCAATACTGTTGGGCCAACCTCTTTGACATCGGCACTGGCAAATCCGGCATTGATGCTTACGGCAAAAACATCCGCCTGTTTCTCATAGGTTCGCGCTACGGCAAGGCGCTCGATCATCGGGCCGATATCGGTGCGGCCACCATTGACTTCTTCGAGCATCGGTCGACTGGCGCGAATCGTCTGCGGCTTAATCTCGCCAGCCATGGTCCGCTGAAGAATCTCTCCAGCCTGACGACCTATGTCGCGCATATCGATGTGCGGGTAGGTTTTGAACGATACAATAATGTCCGCCAGGGAACACATCCGCCTGCTTACATTTGCATGTGGATCCAGCGTGATTGCAATCGGCATTTCGTTGCCCACCAGACTACGGATACGCCGCAGCAATTCGCCTTCGCCATCTTCACGAAAATCGAGACCCATCGCACCATGCAAACCGAGGAGCAGTCCGTCGTATGTATGTTCCTTGATACTGGAAAGAATCGGCTCACACAGCCAATCAAAAGCCTTGCGCCTGATTTTGCCGCTTGGTCCGGCAGCCGCACTGAGGATATGAGTAACCTGCCAGTCGTGCGCACGGCCTGCATCAAGGAACCCGGCAAGTTCGGTATTCTCTGTGCCCCGCTCTGCTATGGCTGCTGCACCCATCAGCGCATAACGGGCCATGAATGCACGTTTGCCAGTTTTATGCAGGCTGAATGAATTGCTTTCATGAGAAATTTCGGCGGTCAGAACATTGAAACTCATCGGACAATGCCTTGCATATAAGGTGAGAAAATAAAAACATCCGCCTGCGTTTGCACCGATACGGGTTTGCCGGACTCTTCGAGAATCTCTAGCCATTTATCAAGAACCGTCGCCCTCTATCATATACTATGCAGGATGTTGCGATGACTTTCTTTTCCGTGTCGGCGAAAGAACCCTGCCTATTCAAGTATGCTTTGCGTCAAACACCCCGCCAGAAGCCAGACCGACTGCTAAATTATCGATTTATCGGTTCTTTTCTACCTTTCACCTCACGTTATGTTAAAATTTGATTTTAAGCTCGCACAGTGGGAATTTATTTCAACAGCATCCAACCTTAGTTGGGACTACTCGTTGACAATCGGCCAATCCTGGTCGGCACGATGCCGTCGCCTCCTCTGAGATTTACGCTCAAAGGAGTAGATATGTTAGTAGACCCGCCCGTCGTGTCTTTGAACGCGCCTGCAATCCCCCTTAAATCTGTTTCCACGAACAAAGTATCGCTGACTTTACCATCGCAATGGGTTGAAACTACGCCACAGACCGCCACCGCAATCGTTTATTGTGAAGCCAACTTTGGCGATATTGATGGCAAAACGGCCAATGGCCTGATCAGGCGCTCTGAGAGATATGAAATTCTTTCGGTTATCGATAGTGAGAAAGCCGGCCTTGATACCGGCATGGTGCTGGATAACAAGCCAAATGCGATTCCGATCTGTCGTGACCTTGCTGATGCTCTGGAGCAGGCCGGCTCTGTGCCCGATTTCTTCATTTTCGGCATGGCACCATCCAGCGGCATGTTGTCAAAACATGAGCGCGGTCTCGTCCTTGAGGCGATGAGCCATGGGATGAACATCGTCAATGGCCTGCATGAATTCCTGAACGATGACCCGGTCTTTGCCGCATCCTGCATCGCGAGCAAGGTGGAGATTCTTGACGTTCGCAAGCCCCGCGCCAAGAAGGATCTGCAGATGTTCAGTGGCCGGATCGCCGAGGTCAGCTGCCCGGTTATTGCTGTGCTCGGTACCGACTGTGCTATCGGTAAACGCACCACGGCCACCATCCTGACTCGCGCCCTCAATGAATCCGGCATAAAAACTGTGATGGTCGGTACCGGCCAGACCGGCTTAATCCAGGGGGCACGCTACGGCGTCGCGCTCGATGCCGTCCCGTCACAATTCTGCGCTGGCGAGCTGGAGGCGACCGTCGTCAAAGCGTTCGAAGTCGAGAGTCCCGATGTCATCATTGTCGAAGGGCAAGGCGCACTGAGTCACCCCGCATTCTCCTCCACGGCCTTTATCCTCCGCGGCAGTTGTCCCAACGGTGTTGTGTTACAGCATGCTCCACGGCGCAGTGTCCGCTGCGACTTTGAAAAAATGGCGATGCCGACACCTGCCAGCGAAATCAATCTTATCGAGACCTTCGCCGAGACAAAAATAATCGGCCTGACAATCAATCACGAGAAGATGAGCGACATCGAGGTCAGTACGGCTATCACGCAGTATGAGCAGGAACTCGGTATTCCGGTCACTGATGCGCTGACCCGTTCGCCCGAGCGTTTGGTGGAAATGGTGCTGACTGCCTTTCCGGGCCTCAAAAGGAAACAGGCAGCCAGCGCATGATGGCCGCACCGAGGCTGGAGATCGATCTCGAAAAAATTTATCATAATGCCAGCTCACTGGTTAAGCGACTGGCCTGCCGTGGTATTTCGGTGACCGGTGTGACCAAGGCGACCCTTGGCTCTGCTGAGATCGCAACCACCTTGTTGCGGGCAGGTGTGAGTGCTCTGGGTGACTCTCGCATCGAAAATATCGAAGCAATGCGGCTTGCGCAAGTGCCTGCGACGATGGTGCTGATCCGTTCACCGATGCTGAGTCAGGTTAAACGAGTCATCAAGCATGTCGATGTCAGCTTCAATACCGAAATCGAGGTCATCAGAAAACTCTCCCTCGAAGCGCAAGAGACAGATCGTACCCACGGAGTGATCCTCATGGTCGAACTGGGAGACCTCCGTGAAGGAATCATGCCCGATGATCTGATAGATACAGTGCGTGAGACGCTTAGTTTGCCGAACATACTGTTTAAGGGGATCGGCACCAATCTCGCGTGCCGCTGTGGAGTATCGCCAGACGGCAAGAATATGACGATGTTGTCTGAACTCGCTGACACTCTCGAGTCAACATTCGGTCTAACGCTAGAGATCATATCTGGCGGTAACTCTGCCAATCTAGGGTGGGCATTGAACGGTGCAGAGATCGGTCGGATCAACGATCTCCGCTTGGGTGAAGCGATCCTGCTTGGATGCGAAACACTCCATCGGCAGCCGATCGACGGCCTGCATACAGATGCTATCACGCTGAGTGCCGAAGTAATCGAAGCAAAGGTTAAGCCCTCACAGCCATCGGGTAAGATCGCACAAACCGCATTCGGAGAGGCGCCAACTGCCACAGATCGGGGCCTGGTCACCCAAGCCATCCTTGCTGTCGGACAGCAGGATATCGACCCCTGCGGTCTGATTGCCCCTGCTGGAATCGACGTCATGGGAGCCAGCAGTGACCACCTTATCCTGGAGTCTGATCGCTTCGAACTATCGGTAGGCGCAGAAGTCAGTTTCCAATTGAATTACAGCGCGCTGGTTCGTGCCATGACGTCCCCTTTTGTCACCAAAATTATGACGTCTGCCTCGACAGATAACGATTAATTCGAGGTGATGAACGTATGTGCTAG
>JAAXQE010000183.1 GCA_012974425.1 Geopsychrobacter sp. | reverse complement strand
TGACAACGGCGGCAGGCCGCGTCTGTGAGCAGTTGTTCGCCGCGCTTGACCAGTGGACTCTCCGCAAGGCCAAAGGAGGCAAATCTCCCGGAGATCAGGCGATAGTGAGCGATATCAAGCCGATTGGTTCCGGGATACCCGCGATGACAATGAATACAGGTGCCTGCCTCCACGTAGTGCGCGGAATGACAATCGAGACAGCCCGCTGCATCGGCAGCAGCGGGGTTCGCAAGGAGGCCGCCACAGACGAAGAGTAGAATTAGAAGTTGCAGACCAGCGCCCAATTTTCACCTCGAAAAAACATGGCTACCAGGGTCAGAGCGACGATGGCGGCAAAGCAGAGCAGGGTGAAGAGGCTGACCCCTCGCTGCTCCTGCGGAAACCAGCGGGCGCGCTCGGCTGGCTTATTCCCGGGTAACCAGGGGAGCAGACAGAAGACCAGCCCGAGCAGCAGAATCAGATAGACCAACAGGCCGGAGTAGCTGACCAGCTCCTGGGTCCAGAGCAGAAACCAGGCCGACTTGGAGGGGTTAGGTACCAGACCGATATCGGCCGGGTTCTCGAGCGGCGCCGGAATGAAGAGCGCCAGAATCAGCAACAGACTAAGCCCTGCGCCAAAGGCCAGCTTGATCCGGCGGAAAAAATGCGGTGAACTTTTGACATAGTTCTTCACAGGTAGGGTAAGACCCCCTTATCTTTACGGATCCGGTAAAAGTGCAGCATACAGAGCACCAGCATGGCAAGCGGGATCACCAGAATGTGCAGCACGTAGAAACGCAGCAGCGACATCGGCTCACCCACCGCATCGGGGACCAGAAAACGTTGCAGCAGCTCGCCACCGGGGACCATCGCGAGCAGCTGCATGCCGGTTACGGTTGCCCAGAGCGCCAGCTGGTCCATGGGGAGCAGATAGCCGGTATAGGCCTCAAACAACGCCAGAAAAAACAGGCCCATGCCGATCAGCCAATTGAGCTCGCGCGGCCTGCGATAGGCGCCGGTCAGAATAACCCGCAGGCAATGCAGAAAGAGCAAGACCAAAAAGGCATCCGACGCCAGGCGGTGCAGGTTACGCACAAACCAGCCACCGGGGACTTCCGACTCCAGGTAGAGGATCGAGCGAAAGGCGCCACTGCTGCTCGGCTGGTAATAGAAGATCAGCAGCCCGCCAGTCACCAACAGCACCAGCAGGGCGGTGAAGGCCAGCCCGCCGAGACAGAAGGTATAGCGCAGGCGCAGATTGCGCTCCAGCACCACCCGCGGAAAGAGATGTCGAATAAATTCCTTGATTGGACCATCGTTATTCATGCCAGCACCACCAGGGATTCGCCCTGTTCTTCAAGAGTCAGTCGTTGCAGGTTGCCCCGCGCCGGCCCCTTGAGCACCCGCCCCTGACGGTCGAAAACACTGCCATGGCAGGGGCAGATCAACTCGTTCGGGGTGACCTTGACCGTACAACCGAGGTGGGTGCAGACCAGGCTGAGAGCGTAGATCTCGCCAGCATCCTGCAACACCGCAACCCGTGCCTCGCGGTAGATCAGTCCCCCCTTGGCCGGCAGTTCATCCCGGCGCACCCGCAGCAGCGGCTTCTGCTGCGCCTGCGCGGGCGGCAGCAGAAAGCGCCACAGCAAGAGCCCCAGGGCGCAGGCCCCGGCTAGTCCCTTGAGGAGCTTTCGACGTTCTCGACCAGTGTTTTCCATTTTTCCACATAGGCTCGGGTAAATTCGACGGTCTTTAACGACATGCGTTCAAAGCGCGCCGGCGGCAGAAAGGCGCCGTTGACGACCCGCTGGCCGCTACGGTCCCAGAAGGAGGAGAGACTCATACCATCCTGCTGCAGTTGATAGATTCGGTCCTGTTCAGGTTCGAGCAGAAAGCGCCGCGCATTGCCGTGACAGCCGTCGCACATGGCGGTACCACTTCTAACCGTGTGCGGGAAGAAAGCCTTCCACTCGGCGGCCAACAGGCGATTCTCTTCCCCCAGCGGATCCCCTTCGCGGATATCGGAGAAGTAGCTGATAAACTGCGGCCTTATCGGGCTGACCAGCCCCCTAGCGTTAAGCCCCAGGGGTGGCGCGTCCTGTTTCTTCAGGTAGGCGCTCTTGACATACTCAGGGTCAGCCAGAGGTCGAACCCTGAAATATTCACGGGCCGGACTGTCGACCAGACGGATGAAAAAAGTACCGTATTCCTGCGGGGCCCAGGCCGAATGGCAGGCGTAACATTCCAGTTTATCCAGATGGGCGGCGATGGAATGTTCGATCACCCCGAGATCCGGCTGATGACAGTCGCGACAGCCCTTGGCGGCCTGCTCGCCGCGCGCCAGACTCTGCATCGAGTGACAGTCGCCACAGCTCATGCCGAGTTCGGCGTGCAGATCGGGCTGCAGCTTGAGAAAGGTCTCGCCGGCAAAGGTCTCGCCCCGCTGATAGCGCAGACTGTCTTCGCGCGGCGCCTTGCCGTAGTAATCCATGCCGACGTAATAGCCCTTATGGCAACTGGCACAGGCCGCCTGGTCGGGCCGCGCGATGCGATGGCCGTCGCCGCCATGGCAATCGAGACAGTCCTTTACATGGCAGGAGTTACAGTTCTTCTGGAAGAAGTGCGGATCCGCCTCGCCGTAGGTACGGTCGACAAAATTGTGCTCCGCCGCACGGCTGGTCATGGCCTGGTCGAACAGGCCGGCATAGTTCTGATGACAGTCGACACAGCCACTGGCCCGGTTCTGGCTGGCGGAAGGGCCGGCAAACTGCCGCGCACTCCCGCTGTGGCAGGCCTGGCAGGCCAGTTCGGCATGGGCCCCGGCCAGCGCGGTCTGATGACAGTCTCCACATATTTCAGCCGTCACCCAGACAGGGCTAAGGAGCAGCAGGCAGAGAACGCTTAAGGCAGTTATCCAACTCACGATAATCGAGTTCCTTTTGATAGATCGGGTCACGCGGCTCGTCATGACACACCAGACACTGGTTAACCGCCAGGGTCTTCTTCACTTCAGCGCCGTTCAAGGGGCGGGAATTCTCACGGGTGATGGCAGAGTAGGCTCGCACCCGCCCGTAGTCCATGGTCAAAAACCCATCCAGCGGTTTACTCTGTGATTTCTCACACAGCAAGGTCCCCTCGATACTGCTCCCTTCCACTACGTGCTGACCGAAGCCGAGGAAGGCCGGGTTGCCATGACACTCGCGGCAACCGACCGCGCGGGTGCCGGTATTGTGTCCATAAAAGGGCGCAAAACGCAGCTGTTGCTGCCCCTTGTAGTTGGTCACATACTCATCGCGCAGCTTACGCCCTTTTTCGTCGATGACGCTGACGAAGGTCTGACAACCGGGGGTGACCGGCGAGATCCGTCCGCGTTGATTCAGCGCCAGCGGAAAAGGGTAGAGCATGCGGTAATCCTCGGTTTCGCTGAAGCGCCCCGGGGTCTCTACCCCTTTGATGAAATCCATCCCCAGCTGGCTCTGGTCGTAGGTCGTGTGGCAACCATAACACTGCACCACGGTGCGCGAATGGCAGCTGTAACACTCCATCCGCTGATGGCCGGCGATCTGATGTTCCGGGGTGCCGGTTATGACCTTGCTCTCGTGCAGCTTACCACTGCGTTTGCCGAGCAGCCAGATCTTGTCGTCCTGCCGAAAGACATTGGAGTACTTGCGCCCCTTGGCGGTCAAGACCATCTCCTGTCCCTGTTGCATCGGCTGGGCATAACGACTCGATTCGCGCAACGCTTCGTCATTCTCGCGCGTAATCGTCGCATAGCTTGGAGGTTCGCTTATGCCACCGTGACAATCCTCGCAACTGATCTCGATCTGATCAAACATATTTTCATAGGCATAGCCGTCCCCCATGATATCGCGCGAGGTGTGGCAATCGATGCAATCGAGCCCCTTGGCGAAATGGATGTCGGGGCTGATGCTGGTGGCATTGCGCATGCCACTGATCATCTCCGGGCCGGGCAGGCCGTCGCTGGTCGGCACCAGGCCGTTGTTGCCGTCCTGCTTCCCCTCATAGGAGAGGGAGATACGCCCGCTGCGATTGTGGCAGCGGGAACAGACCTGATTTTCGGGCAGCGCGGCCAGGGTATGGCTGTTCGAATAGGGCCACTTCCCCTTGACCGTCGGGTCCTGGCCTTCGTAAGTGGCGATGTCGTTATAGGGGAAATGGCAGGCGGCGCAGCCGGCCCCGTGGCTGGCGGCGTAGACCTGATTACTCTCCGCACCGACATGACAGAGAGAACAAAACTTGCGGTAGAGCTCGCCGGAGAGATTGTCCAAGTCGGCGACGCCCTGTAACAACAGCGGATTCCCTTCGGCGTCATTCACCAGCTCGGTGCGGGTGGCGAAGAGGCGCGGGTCGGTCCCCTCCCAGGTCTGCTGAATACTCTTGATGATGCCGGTGTTGGTGTACATCAGGCTGGCACGCACCCGCCCCAGTTGATAGGCGTGACAGCGGCCGCAGGTCTTATCCCAACTATCGGGACCAGCGGGATTCTTGCCCCCGTACATCTCCCGGTGGGCCTGCTGCTTGTCGACGGCGAGGTTGTCACCGCCGTGGCATTCTACGCAGGTCGGATGGCTGGGGGAGACATGCTCGATGCCAGCGTGACAGACGAGGCAACCCGACTGTGCGGCGCCCTTGGGGGTGCAGCCGGCGAGCGGCAGCAGCAGTATCACTAAAAACAGGAATAAACGTGACAAGTCTGGTTACCGCTCCTGGCGAAAGTTCCAAAATAACAAAAAAGGCCAGGGGGAGAGGTTAGCCCTCTCCCCCTGGCAGTGCAGCAACAGTATAGTGAAAAACCTATCTTCAGACCACGGAAATATCCCCGTGTGAGACTTTAACTGAACTGACTCAGCTGTCCGGCATAGACAAAGGCGAAGCGGATGATCAAGCTGCCGAGCAACACCAACACGGCACTGAGGTTCATCTTAAACAGAGCATCCTTCGTCAGCTCATGGCTGTGCCCCTCGCGGATCTCGATCAGCTTCATAATCATGGCGAAGGGTAAGATCACCCCGACAAGGATGATCGCCGCCCCGTACCACAGGTACTCATGACTAAAGGCGAAAAATGGCATGATCGAGGCCCGGTGGGCGGCCGATGAGGTGTACTGGCCGTAGAAAAACAGCGGCAGCAAGGTCATCTCGGCGGCGATGAGCAGGATATCGACCTGGGTGAAGAAGAGCTTCACCTCTTTCTTCTTGGCGACCATGATCATCAAGGCCGCCCCCGCCGACAGGGCCGAGACCAGGAATAAGACCGGCAGGATCGATGAATTCCACAGCGGCCGGGCGATCAGCGAGCTGAGCAGCACCCCGGTGTAGATACCGATGAAGATTCCCATCCCCAGATTGGCATAACAGAGAGGGCGCAGATAGGTGCGCAACCAGCGCGCCAAACTCTGCAACTGCGGCAGTTGCAACCAGTGCAGCTTCTCATCCGGCAAGACCGCCAGGGCGAACAGGCCACTCAGCGGGAAGAAGGCCAGCAATCCCCAGGAGCCCCAGGACATAGGGGAGAGGGGCTGGATTGTCAGGTAAAACCAGTAGACGTTCAGCTTGTTCGACAGATCGAGAAAGATGAAGAACATGCCGATGCCGAGGATAATCGGCACGTAGAGCGGCGCCATATAACGCGCCGTCTCCCCTTCGGCCAGGGCACCGCCCTTACGGATGTGCAGCACCGACGCCATGACCGCCAGCCCGGCGGAGAGTCCGCCGAGAAAGAGGTAGAGGGCGACCCGCCAGTCCCAGACCAGCAGGTTCGGAAAAGCCAGGGCGTTGGCCCCGGTTACAGTAATTTCCATGATTCGTGTCTCCTATTTCGGGGTCCCGAATTTATTGATGTAGAAAACCCGTGGTTCGGTGCCAGCACTCTTAAGCAGGGTTTCGCTGGGATTTTTCGCCAGGGCTCGGCTGACATCGCTGTTCGGATCATCCAGGTCGCCGAAGATGCGTGACTGGCCGACACAGGTGGTGGCGCAGGCCGGTTGCTGCCCTGCCACGACCCGATGAGAACAGAAGGTGCATTTATCGACGACGCCGGTCTTCGGGTTGGTGTAGCGCACATCGTAGGGACAGGCGGCGATGCAGGCCTTGCAGCCGACACAACGATCCGGGTCGAGCAGCACCATGCCGGTCTCATCATCCTTGTAGGAAGCCCTGGTCGGGCAGTTGTAGACACAGGGCGGATTGTCGCAGTGCATACAGAGTTCCGAGCGATGTTCCATGCGCAGTTCGGGAAACTTTCCCTCGACCTTTTCGATGACCCGGGTGCGGAAGTGGGCCGGTGGCACCTCATTCTCCGCCTTGCAGGCGGCGATGCAGGCCATACAACCCACACAACGTCGCTGATCAACCACCATTACATAGTTTGGCATATCAGGACTCCTTCACCAGTTTGACAAAGTTGACTCGCATCCCGGTGGCACCTGAGATCGGGTCGACCTTATATTTGGTTGTCAGTTGTTGGTCATCGGCGCCCTTGAGATAGGCGCGCGACAGGCGCTTGCTGGTGTGACCGAAACCGTGCACCATGTAGACGCAGTCCTGACGAATCCGCTCCGTCGCCTTGACCTTGATCCGGTTGCTGCGCACGCCGTCCTGATTGACGACCTTCACGTAGTCCCCGCTCTTGAGGCCGAGGGCCCTGGCCTTTTCGGCGTTCACCCAGACCTCGTTCTCGCTGTAGAGTTCGTTTAAGACCGGGTTGTTGGCGGTGCGGCTGAAGGTATGCACCGGGCTGCGCCCGTAGAGCAGGCGGAACTCACCTGCAGACGGCTGCTCATTGCGCTTATAGCGCGGCAGCGGATCGAAATCCTCCATCTCCAGCGCTTCGCTGTAGAGTTCGATCTTCTTCGAATCGGTCTTGAAGACCGGTTCGTTGCCGGGGCCGATGTAGGGGTTGGTGGTATCGGAGACGATCACCACTCCGTCCTTCTTGAGCTGGTCGAAATCGACATCCCAGACCAGGCAGTCCTCCTCCAGCTTCTCCTCGTAGGTCTCCCAGGGGTAGTAATCCTCCAGGCCGAGGCGCAGACCCAGTTCGCGGGCAATCCACCAGGCGGGTTTGGAGTCGTACATCGGCTCGATCGCCGGTTGGCGGATCGCCACACGCAGGTCCCGCCCAACCAGAGGGGTGATGGCGTCGTGGCGTTCCAGATAGCTGCACTCGGGCAGGATGACATCGGCCATCATGGTCGTACCCATCGGCATGACATCAATCGCGAGCAGAAAATCGAGGTTATCGATCGCCTTGCGGGTCTCATCCTGGTTGGGTAAGGCCGCCATGGGGTTGACGCCGGAGATGATCCAACCCTTGACCGGATAGGGCTTCTCGGTGATGGTCGATTCGCGTACCGCGTTGGTTACCCCGGCGTAGCCGGGGAAGGGATAGTCACCGTTCCTGAGGGACTTTTGGGTCGGCTTGGGGTAGGCCTTGGGCGGCGGTACCGATGGCAGTTTCGCCTTGGTCGGCAGATAGATGCCGCCCTTACGCCCCCAGGTGCCGAGGATCGCCTGCAGAATGATGATGGCCCGCAGCCGCTGCACATCCTGACCGTCCCAGGTCACGTGACGTCCCGGGTGGATCGCCACGGCCGGGCTGTTCTTGGCGATCAGACGCGCCGTCTCGTAGATCTGTTCGGCCGGCAGGTCGGTCTCTTTGGCCGCCCACTCGGGGGTATACTCGTCAAACTCCCCGAGCATATCCTCGAAGCCGTTGGTGTACTTGGCGACATACTCCTTGTCGTACCAACCCTCTTTCAAGATGATGTGGATCCAGGAAAGGAGCAGGGCCATATCAGTCGCGGGGCGGATCGGCAGCCAGGTATGGGCCTTGCCGGCTGCCGTCGAAAAACGCGGATCGACGACGATGAACTTGGCGCCATTTGCAATCGCCTCGGTAAAATCATGCACCTGGGAGCTGTGCATGTTTTCTCCCAGGTGGGAACCGATCAGCACCACCACCTTGCTGTTGACCATGTCGAGACGCTCGGGCGAGCCGATGTCGACCCCGGTGGTCAGATCATAGGCGACCACGCGCGGGCCCCGGCACTGGGCGGCGGAGGGCATCGCCACATTGGGGCTGCCGAAGGCCTTGAGCAGCGGAAAGAAATGGGCGGTGGGGGAGCCATGGGTGAACAGCGCCACCGATTCGGGACCATATTTCTCTTTGATGGCGGTCATCTTCTCTGCCACCAGGCCGAGGGCCTCGTCCCAGCTGGCCTCGCGATACTGGCCATCGCCGCGCTCACCGGTGCGGATCAAGGGAGTCTTCAAGCGATCGGGATCATAGAGCAGACCGAGGCCACCGTTCCCCCGCGCACACAGGCGCCCGTAACAGTGCGGGTGCAGCTTATTCCCTTCGAGCTTGACTACCCGGCCGTTGATGACCTTGGCGAAGCCCCCGCACTTCCAGAAGCACATCTCGCAGTAGGTCGGCACCAGGGTCGATTCGACCATGCCCTGCTCTTCTGCCCAGACCAGGAATTTGTCGGGGCTGAGAGATATAGCCGCCAGGCCCGCAGTCGCCGCTGCGGAGCCCTTGAGAAAATTTCTCCGTGAACACACTTTATTAACCACATCGTCTCCTTCTGAGATCATGGCGAACGAACGTTCTTTCTAGGTCCTCACTAAACCAAACCCTGCCCCCGGAAATTCCGGGGGCAGGGTAGAGACTTAGCAGCCCTGTAGCATCTGAGAAGGATCGGCCGACTTCGGCTTGACCTCGATCACTTCACCGGCCTTGAGCTTCTTGGCCGTCGACTTCTTGACCTTGAACTGCATGACCTGTCCATCGATGGCCTTGACCTTGGCAAGCCCGCCCAGGGTCTTAGCCAGGGCGCCCTTGGTGACCCAGGGCGGTACCTTTCCGTCGATATTCATGGTCACCAGGTTACCATCGATGGCAGTCACAGGCCCCTTAAAGGCCAGCACCGCGCCTGCCATACAGGTCACCATGATCAGGGCCAACAGGAGAGTGAGAGATTTTTTCAGCATGATTAAAATACTCCTTAGTTAAGATGGATAGGTTTTAAAAATTAACTTGCAGTTGCGCGCTCAGGGTATCGAAATCTTCGCTGCCGGGCACTTCACGATCGAACTGGGCCTGGGAATACTCCAGGGTCAGCTTGAGATCCTGACCGCGGAAATAGTAGTTGAAGCCGCCGCCGAGCCAGTCGATCTCCTGGTCGATCACGCCGTTGAACTCGGCGAATGACCAGCTCTCGTAGCGGGCGAAGAACTGCAGGGGGTTGTCGGGCAGCATGTAGCCAAGCTTGACATAGCCGCCGTTCTTCTCGCCGCTCAGGTTGAGCGCGCCGCCATCGGGATTGGCGCCCTTGAAGGCGTCATCCAGGTCGTAGTCGGTGTAGGCGGCGGAGAAGGTGAAGGTACCCAGGTCAAAATCGGGATACTCGAAGAACAGATCGGCGGTCCAGGCCTGGTAGTCGACCGAACCGCTCTGCGCGACTGTGTCGCTAAAGGCCACATCACTCTCGAACTGGTAGGCGGCGCCGATGGTGAGTACGGTCTTCTCACCCATGTAGGTGCCCTTGTAACCGTAGCCGCTCTCAGGCTCAAGCAGCGAGACATGAGCGCGCACCGAGTAGCGCAGGTTCGACTGCGGGCTCGAAGCCGAGTCGTTGCGGCCGTTCATGATGTCGGCGCGATACTGCAACTTGTTTTCGAGCAGATTGCCCCAGACGGCGACCCCTTTGTCGCGGGTACCGACATAAGGTGCGCGGATTAGTGCGCTGCGGTCGAGGTTCAGGGGAGCTTCGCAGGCCTCAAGGTTCTCACGGGTGAAGTTGTACTTGAACTTACCGAGCCAGACATTGACCTTGTCATTGGCCTTGAAGCGCAGCACCGCGTCGAGCAGCTGGAAATCGGAGTTGCCGCCGTCTGAGACGCCGAAGGTGCCGATATTGTTGTCCTCACGGAACTCGGTCTGCACATAGAGGCCGAAGTTGGGGCCGTAGGCGCCCATCAGCGCCAGGCGGTTGCGGCGGAAGTTGAACTCGGTGGCCCGCTCATCACCGGCGGGGCTTGCTCCGGTGTCGCGGCTGACCAACTGAAATTGGCCCTTGTAGTCGAGCTTCAGCAGCCCCTGATTTTCGGGCCCAAACTGCCAGGTCGGACCGGCGAAGGCGGTCCCGGCCAGCAGGGTCAATGCCGCCAGCAATCCAGTAATAGTGCCTGTTTTCTTATAATTCATGCCATTAAACTCCTTTGATTGAAAGTCATCCCCCTCCCAAGGGGAGGGGGAACTTGTTCAGACATCGCGTATCAGCAACCGCCGCCAGCCGGAGTGAACGGCGTGGGCGGCCCTGCTACGGGGGCACCAGCGACCGGAGCCTTGAATGCAGCATCGGCGCTTTCAACCTGGTTGGCCTCGGCATCGCCGGGGAGCAGATCGAGAAGTTCCGCTTCAGGATCGAGGGACTCGATCGCCTGCTGACGACCGGCAACGTTATATTTGATGGTACTCATGTAGGTGGCGCTATCAGTGGCCCACGCTGAACCGGCCGGCAACTGGCCGCCACTCAAGACATTAACGTCATCCGAATTACCAAGGACTTTATCTACACCAGAAAGAACGTTGCCAACAGTATCGACAGTGGACATCTTGCCCCACTGGCTCCAGGAACCATCATAAGCCATGACATCCACCCCGAGTATGCCGTCGAGGACGAAGAAGCCGGTGGAGGCGATGTAGCCGGTGCGGCAGTAGGAGTAAACCGGATTGCTGCCATCGGTGGAGGTAGTGATGCCAGCTGCAGTAAGTGCAGTCGTAATATCCGCAGCCGAGTTAAAGGTCAGATCGCCACCAGCATAGTCGGTGTTGAACGACTTCCAGCTGAAGAACTCTCCGCCCTTCAGAGTCCCCTCGAAAGCCACGTAGTCTCCAGCCACGTCGGAGAAGACCCCGGGGGTGGAACCGGCGGCGCTCTTGTTTCCGCGGAAGTCCACTGGGGTGCCGCTGCCGTCGCGCACCGCAGCCATCAACTCAGCCAGGGAGACCCGGGTGTCGAGCTGAATGTCGGCGATGTCCGCGACGCTCAGGGAGGAGGCAGTGATGGTCGGCTGCAGCGCCGTCAGATCATCCGTCAAATCACTAGCAGCCCAAGCGCCGTTGTAGCCATCCAGCACCTTGACGTGGGTCTTGGGGAAGCCATAGTAGCGCAGGAGGAAATAGGCGCGGCTTGGGAAGTAGGTGTCCTTCTTGGACGAGGTGATAATAATGGTGGTGTTTTCATCGATGCCGTGCTTCTGGATCATGGCGTCCATCTTGGAACCATCGAGGACCATATTCACCGCCGGTGCCGGGCCCTCCACGCGTTTCTGGACGTGCTCGGAGATGTTCCACAACTGGGCGCCGGGGAGGTGACTCTTGGCGTAGCTGAAGGCATCGGTGACATCGAGGATGACGACGCGTTGGCCACCCAACTCAGCGTTGACAAGGTTAATTGGATCGGTAGCAGGCAAACCATCATGATCGAAATTCATCCAGCCCTGCAGGTCCGTAGCGCTTACAAGAACAGGGTCCACCAGCTTGTTGGCGAAAGTTACCGTAGCAGTGGAACCGACATAGGCCGCGTCATCGGCCTCCACCTGGCTCTGCACGGGATTACCGGCGCCATCGAAGGGGCTCGGTTGAGCTGCGATTTCGACGGCGTCGATAGCCAGGGTCTCCACCGTCATAGAACCGGTGGAGGGGGCTACGTATTCGAAGTTGTAGCGATAGCCGCCTGCAAAATCAAGGTATTGATCGGTGGCCCAGGCTGACCCGGCAGGCAACTCACCACTAGCAAGAGCATTGTCCGAATACTGACCGAACTGGCTCCAGGAGCCATCGTAGAGTTGCGCCTTGGCAC
>JAAXQE010000123.1 GCA_012974425.1 Geopsychrobacter sp. | reverse complement strand
TTTGGCTTGCTGGTTCGTGCCGGTTCATAGTTGCACCTTAAGATTGCTGCGCTTGGAGTTGATCGGTCCAATCACCGCCGAGGGCCCGATGCAGGGCGACCCGGTTAGTCAGTAAACTGAGCTGTTGATTGAGTAGCTCCTGCTGGAGTTGTTCGACATTTTTAAGTTCGGTCAAGACCGGCAAGTAATCGCTCAGGCCCTTCAGATAACGGTTCTTGGCGGCACGCAGGGCGCGCTCGGCGAGGTCCTGTTGATTCTGGATTGCCGTTTGTTGTTCACGCAATTTCTGCTCGCTGACCAGCGCATCCTCCACTTCCCGAATGGCGATCAGTACGGTCTGCTGGTAGCTGGCCAGTTGCTCACTGCTAAGCGCTTGATTGCGCTCAACCTCGGCAGTGCGTCTGCCAGCATCGATGACAGGTAGGGTGAGATTATTCGCCAGATTCATAATCCAATTGTCGAATAGATTGCTCAGGCGCGCCGAATCGCTGGCGACGCTTGCCGTCAGGCGCAAGGCCGGTAGCCGATCTGCCTTGGCTGCCGCCAATTGCCAGTCTGCCGCCTGCAGCCGGTGGCCGGCGGCGCGGATATCGGGACGTTGTTCCAGCAGTTCGGCCGGCAGACCGAGTGCGGGCAGGGGGCTAAGTTGCGGCAGCTCGTAGTGACTCAACGCGAGCGATTGCTGCGGGTTATTGCCCAACAGCACCGCCAGTTCGTGACGCAGTAGCTGCTCTGCGCCCTGCAGTGCCGGCAGTTGGGCCTGGAGATTTGCAAGCGCTTCCTGTTGCTGTAACAGATCGAGGGCCGTCGCCTGCGCCTTGCGGAAGCGCACATCGATCAGATCCAGGTAGCTCTGTGCCGTCGCCAGCTGTTCTTCCAGCAGTTGCTGCTGCTGGTGTTTGCCGAGCAGTTGCAGCCAGCGTTCGGTCACCTCGGCGGCCAGGCTGAGGGCCGCGGCATTCAGGTCTTCGCGGGTCGCCTGCTCTTGCTGTCGCTGCCCATGGTAACCGGCGGCAACCCGCCCCCAGAGATCGATCTCGTAACTGCTATTCAGCCCGGCGGAATAGTTCTCTGGCTTAGTGCTTTGCCCGGCGCTGAGGCTCAAGTTCGGATAACGCGCACTGCCAGACTTCCGGGTCAAGGCCTGGGCCTGCTCCAGGCGTCTCCAGGCCTGGCTGAGGGAGAGGTTGTCGCTTAAGGCTTCATCGACCAGCCGCTCCAGCTCCGCAGAGCCAAAGTTTTGCCACCAGCGAGCGGGAGAAGGGGCCGTCTCGCCGTAAACCGAGAAGCTCTCGGGCAGTTCGGCTAACTTTTGCTGGTGTAGATCGGGGCTGAACGGACTGCAACCGCTCAGGAGCAATAGGGTTAGCAGCAACAGGGGAATTCTTTGGTGCATAGCTGGCATCTTTACCTCGCGCAAATCAGACGTTTGAAACTGGCGCGAGGATAGGCCCTGCCAGGCTTTTTGTGTGTTAAGTCTGACCGCTTTTGTCTAAAGTTTTGTAAACCTTGAGCGGGGACTTCTTTAGAAAACTTTACAACGATTCGACCAGCTTTCGGCTATGCTAAGCAACACAGGAGAACAGTCATGAATCGAATTTTAGTGATCGACGACGATATCGAGCTCTGTGAATTATTGACCGATTACTTAAGCGCCGAAGACTTCGTCGTACAGTCGGTCAATCGCGGCGATCAGGGGGCGCAGCAGGCGCTGAGCGAAGCGTACGCGCTGATCGTGCTCGATGTCATGCTGCCCGGCATGAACGGCTTCGAGGTATTGCGTCAGATCCGCGCAGCGAGCAAGGTCCCGGTGATTATGCTGACCGCGCGCGGTGATGATATAGACCGGATTGTCGGCCTCGAGCTGGGCGCCGATGATTACCTGCCGAAACCCTTCAATCCGCGTGAGCTGGTGGCGCGCATCCGGGCGATCCAGCGGCGCAGCGAGAACGTCACAAACCGAACCGCCAGGGGAGATCAGCAGAGCAGTGAATTTCAGGTTGGGGATATCGTTCTCTCTCCGGCAAATCGCAGCGTCAAGCGCTCAGGCGAACTGATCGAGTTGACCTCGGTCGAGTTCTCGCTGCTCGAAATCCTGCTGCAACAGGCCGGAGTTGTGATCAGTCGTGAGGATCTGGTTGAAAAAACCCTCGGTCGGCGTTTATCGGCCTACGACCGCAGCATCGATGTGCATATCAGCGCCCTGCGTAAAAAACTCGGCCACCAGTGCGGCAACTCGGAACGGATCAAAACCATCCGTGGCATTGGCTATCTCTACTCCCGACCGGAAAGTACCGTCTGATGCGGAGCCTGTTCCTCAAATTCTTCTTCAGTTTTTTGCTGATCAATCTCCTGCTTATCAGCATCAGCATCGGCCTGAGCTATCTGCGCCAGCTTGAATTCCCGCCGATGGCCCATAAGCATTTCGCGCGCCAGGCGCTGGTCGAATATGGACGGACCGCGATCCGTGCCTATGAAGCGAAAGAATTCGGCCACTACGCCGCGAACCTGCATAAGGATGCCGGTATCCGCATCCTGCTGTTCGACGCCAAGGGTCGCTCCCTGTCCCCCCAACCGGTGCCACGGCGGGTGCAGCACATGGTCATGCGATCTCTGAAAACCGGCAAGATGACCTTCCCGAAAAAGGGCGAGGAGTCCTGGCTGGCCAGTCCGCTGCAGAACAAGGATGGCAAGAGCTATGTTGTCGCCCTCGAACTACCCGACATTCCACCAGCGGGGATGCTGGTTAAAGGTATGGCGCGCGGTTGGTTCGGCTGGCGTCTGGTGTTGCTGTTGCTGGTTTCCGGGATTGTTTGCTTTTTCCTGGCTCGTTCCTTCGCGGCGCCGATCGGCCGTCTGCGCCAGGCAACCCGCCAGTTTGCCGCCGGAGACTTGGCAATCCGCATCGGCGACCAGGTGACCAGTAAAAATGAGATCGGCGGCCTGGCCAAGGATTTTGACCATATGGCGGAGCGGATCGAAAACCTGGTCGGAGCGCAGCAGCGCTTGCTGCGGGATATCTCCCATGAGCTGCGCTCTCCCCTGGCGCGACTGCGGGTGGCATTGGAATTGGCCCGCCAGGAAGGGGCTGCCGACTCCCGGCACAAGGCCCTGGCGCGGATTGAACTGGAAGCAGAGCGGATGAACGAGATGATCGGCCAATTACTCAGCTTGACGCGACTGGAAACCGGGGCCAGGGAGATGCAGCGTCAGGAGTTCGATCTGGCCGAATTGCTCGCTAATTTGGTGCATGACGCCGACTATGAAGCCAAAAATCGCGGCTGTCGGGTGACCCTGACCGGTAATGGCGCATTCCCCTTTAGCGGGTCAGAGGAGCTGCTGGCGCGGGCGCTGGAGAATGTGATTCGCAACGCGGTCAAATATACGGCCGACAACAGTTCTGTGACGGTCGAGCTGGTCCATGCCGAGCGTGGCAACCGCATCCGGATCCTTGATCAAGGGCCCGGCGTGCCCGAAGAGGCGCTGGACAAGCTGTTCGAACCCTTCTACCGCGTCGCAGCTGCGCGCGATCGGCAAACCGGCGGAACCGGTATCGGTCTGGCGATTGCCGAGCGCGCAATCACGCTGCACGGCGGCACCATCTGCGCCAGCAATCATCCACAAGGCGGCCTGAATATGGAGATAACCTTGCCAGGCTAAAGGCGAGAATGCTTCTTCAACCACCCCCTGCCGGACATTTTCAACCAACAAACCCGCTCACGCTGACCGAGCTTGTCGTAATGATTGTCTGGTTTTTTCCAAAAAAAT
>JAAXQE010000155.1 GCA_012974425.1 Geopsychrobacter sp. | reverse complement strand
GACCCGAGCTTCATCATGATGAACCTTCAGGGCGACGACCAGTATTCGGCCATCGAAAAAATATCCAGATCAATATACCCTTGCGTTAACCCGGGGCTTCGGCAGCAGTGCCCGCTGCTACCAAATTCAGGCCGTAATCTTGGAGAAATCCGCGATATCGGTAAAGAGGTGCGAAACAGCAGTCAAGAGTGCCAATCGGTTGGTACGGACCTTATCATCCTCGGCCATAACCATAACATTTTCGAAGAAATTGTCTACGGCGGGGCGCAAGCCAGCGATGGTAACAAGCGCTGCTGCGTAGTCACCCGCTTCGATCTGCGGTTCAAGCCCACCCAGAACCTGCTCCAACTGCAACTGCAGCCTCTTTTCGCAATCTGATTCAAACAGGGCCGGATCTACCTGCTCTTCGACCCCACCCTTGATGATATTTACGACTCGCTTAAAAGCGACCGCAAGTGGCTCGAAATCCTCGCGGGATTTCAATTCGGCCAGCGCCTTAACCCGCGCCAGTGCGTCGGCTGGCTCGTTGAAACTGGCACTGAGAACGGCATCAACCACGTCTGCCGGGAAATTCTGGCCACCCAGCAGGTTAACCAGGCGTAAGCGGATAAACTCGACAACCTCAGCGCTGACCTCATCGAGCGGACGCGTCGCCTTCTGCTCAAGCAGTGCAACACTTCGCTCAACCAGACGCGGAATTGAGATAGCAAGGTTCCCTTCAAGAATAATCGCCAAAATGCCGATCGCCGCACGGCGTAAGGCATAGGGATCAGCAGTGCCGCTCGGAATCAGGCCAACCGCAAAACAGCCACACAGGGTATCAATCTTGTCGGCCAGGGAAACAAAGGTGCCGACATCATCGGACGGCAACTCACCACCAGCCTGAGTCGGCAGGTAATGTTCAAAGATCGCCTTAGCTACGCGTGGGTCTTCGCCTTCAAGCAGGGCATATTCACGCCCCATGATCCCTTGCAGTTCAGGAAACTCGTAAACCATGCCAGTCTCAAGATCACATTTGGCCAGCAGGGCGGCACGTCCCACCAACCCCTTGATTTCTGGGTTGAGCTGCTCGGCCAGTTCAGTGGCCAAAGTTTTAAAGCGTTCGATCTTTTCAAAGCTGGTGCCGAGCTTGGCCTGATAGACCACCTTTTTCAGTGGTTCAAGCCGGGTCTCGAGCAGGGTTTTCTGATCTTCCTGCCAGAAGAACATGGCATCAGACAAACGTGCCCTGAGCACCCGCTCATTCCCGGCAATAACCACACCGGGGTCGGTCACAATCGTGTTGGCGATGGTAATGAAGTGGGGGAGCAGTTTGCCTTTTGCGTCGATCAGGGTGAAGTAACGTTGGTGTTCACGCATACTGGTGATCAGCAACTCTGGAGGCAAGGCGAGAAAACGAGCTTCGATGCTACCAGCCAATGCCTGAGGGGTTTCGACCAGATAGCTGACCTCTTCGAGCAGTTCGGGATCGGGATTAATCCGGCCACCCAATTTCGAGACAAGTTCCGCCAGTTGGCCCTCAATCAGGCTACGCCGCTTGTCAACCTGTGGAATCACGTGCTGTGCTTCGGCCTGGATCAGGTAGTCATCAAGACAGCTGACAGTAAATTCAGCCGGGGCCATGAAACGGTGACCACGCGAAAGATTGCCCGCCTGAATATCACCAAAGGTGAAAGGGACAACTTCTCCGCCATAAAGAGCGACAATCCAATGGATCGGCCGGGCGAAGCGGATATCAAGATCTTTCCAGCGCATCGACTTGCGAAAGGGGATGCCGCCGATAACCGCTTCAAGAATCCTTGGCAACTGAGTTGCAGAATCTCCCCCCTCGATCACCCTAGAGATAAACAGATACTCTCCTTTAGGGGTCTCAATGGTTTGCAAATCCGCAAGCTCAACGCCGTTGGTCCGGGCAAAGCCTTCGGCAGCCTTGGTCGGGTTCCCCTCTGCATCAAAGGCGATGCGTGCAGGCGGTCCGGTAACCTCAAGTTCCTGGCGCTGTTGCTGGCGGGCGACATCGGCAATGGCGATACAGAGGCGTCGCGGTGTCGCGAAAGTCTGGACCTGTCCATAAGCGATGCGGGCCTGATCAAGCTCCTTGCACAGCAAGCGCTGCATATCCTCAAGGGCCTTGGGGATAAAACCGGCCGGAATCTCTTCGGTGCCAATTTCAAGAAAAAGTTCTGCAGACATTCTATTCTCCAGTCGAGAAAGGGGGTCCCTTCTTCGTTATCTAAAGTTCAATCAGCCCTGCTTGAGCAGAGGGAATCCAAGTTTTTCACGCTGCTTGACATAACCTTCGGCGCAGAGTCGTGAAAGGTTCCGGACACGACCGATGTAGCCAGCGCGTTCGGTCACCGATATGGCGCTCCGCGCATCGAGCAGGTTGAAGGCGTGCGAGCCCTTAAGCACAAAGTCATAAGCGGGTAAGACCAGATCCTTTTCCGCCAGCCGGATACATTCTTTCTCGTACATATCGAACAGTTGAAAAAGCATCGCGGTATCAGCTTCTTCAAAGTTGTAATGGGAAAATTCCACTTCGGACTGATGGTGGATATCGCCATACTTGACCCCGTCAACCCATTCGAGGTCATAGACGCTGTCGACCCCCTGCAGGACCGTGGCGATCCGCTCGATGCCGTAGGTAATTTCACCGGAAATAGGTTTCAGATCGATGCCGCCAGCTTGCTGGAAATAGGTGAACTGGGTGATCTCCTGGCCGTCGAGCCAGACTTCCCAACCCAGACCCCAGGCGCCAAGAGTCGGAGATTCCCAGTCATCTTCTACGAAGCGGATGTCATGGGCCAACGGATCGATCCCGAAGCTCTTGAGCGAGTCGAGATAAAGCTCCTGGATGTTCTGTGGAGAAGGCTTGAGAAGTACCTGGAACTGATAGTAGTGTTGCAGGCGGTTGGGATTCTCGCCATAGCGTCCGTCGGTCGGCCGCCGTGAAGGCTCAACATAGGCGACCTTCCATGGCTCGGGGCCAAGAGCACGCAGAAAGGTGGCCGGATTGAAGGTTCCTGCGCCCTTTTCCATGTCGTAGGGCTGCTGAATAATACAACCCTGTGCAGCCCAATAGTTCTGCAGGGAAAGAATCAAGTCCTGAAAATTCACGGGTCCTCCGTTATGAGTTTATACAGCCACCCTTGCAGGCGAGTCATGTTTTGGATTTTTATGCGGGCAGTTTAGCCCCCGGCATAAGGGATGTCAAGGCTCGTCAAACTGTTGTCTGCTGCAGGAAGCGCAGAGATTTAGGCGAGCGCGGCAGGAGCGACTGCAATACCAGCGATAAGAGCGCAGAACCCTCACCTAGAGTCTTTGGGCCCAAACAAAAGCCCTCAAAGAGTCCAATCGGGGTTTGCAATGAACGCGATAGACTGCCCAGGGTTCCCAGTCCAACGCGCAGAAGCGGACTATCTCCTGCACAAGAGGTGCACAGGCTCCCGCCTCTTGCGGGAGCAAAAGCAATCTCATCTTCGCCAAACTGGATAAAACATTCACTACAGTGGAGCAGATGGGGGATATAGCCGAGGTGCTGCACCAGCCTTAATTCAAAAAGTAAGCGCGCCAATTCAGGATCACCCTGCCTTGCAAGATAATCGAGATAGCCTTGCAGCAAGCAGAATAGCTCTGGCTGACCCTCCCCCTCACGCAAAAGCATCTCCAAAAGCTCAACCGCATAACCAGCCAGGGCAAGGGTCGGCAGCGAGAGTCGCAGGCCACGGCGCGATGAAATCAGATCGGCATCGTGCAAGGTCAACAACTCACCTCTCCCTGGTTGGCAGCGGATCTCTATCTGCGAAAAGGGCTCGAGAGCCGAACCGAAACGCTTAACGCTTTTCCGGCCAGCGCGAGCGTATCCGCGCAGAACACCCCGCTCAGCAGTGAGGAGAGAGACGATCAGGTCGGATTCACCGTAGTCGATCCGGCGAAGCACAATGGCAGAAGTATTGCGAGGCTCAGGTCGCACGACGCGGGTCTCAGATCAGATGGGCAAGGAAAAAGGTCGCAGTAGAGAAGTAGATAAGGATTCCGGTAATATCATTTACGGTCTGCACGAAGGGACTCGCTGCGATGGCAGGGTCGATACCAATCTTCTTGAAAAATGCCGTGGCCAGAACCCCCATACAGGCTGCGACAGAGATAGCGACCGCCATGGCGACACCGACAACCAGTCCGAGATAGGGGTTATGATGCCAGAAGTAGGCGACACCGGCTATAGCAACCCCGCAGGTCAAGCCCATGATCAGTCCGACCCGCAACTCCTTAAAGAAAATCTTGCGGATTATTGAGAAATCGATGCGACCCGTGGCAAAACCACGTACGACAATCGCCGAGGTCTGACCACCGACATTTCCACCCATCCCGGTGATAACCGGGATAAACGTGATCAGGGCAATCGCCTGCTCAAGTGTCGCTCGAAACAGCCACATCAAAAAGCCAGTTGCGACACCACCACAGAGGGTCGTCAGCAGCCACGGCAGGCGCAAGCGCGCAACTTGAAAGGACTTATTACCATACACAAGCTCTTCCTGGCTGGTGCCAGCCATCATAAATATATCCTCGGTCGCCTCTTCGCGCATGACATCAATGACATCATCGACGGTGACGATCCCCATCAACTTGCCAGTATCGTCAACCACCGGGATACCGAGAATATTGTATTTTGCGACCAGACCGGCTACTTCCTCCTGATCCATATCGGTACGCACCCTAAGAACGTCAGTCGTCATGACTTCCTTCAGGTAGGTCTTTGCCGGAACGGTTAATAACTGGCGCAACGAGAGCACACCGACCAGATGATTATGCTCATCGGTGACATAGACATAGAAGACCATCTCAAAGCCTTCAGCACCCTGCAACGCCTCAATTGCCTGCTGTACGGAAAGATTTTGATCGAGCGAGAAGACATCGGTCGACATAATCCCGCCGGCCGTATCCTCTTCATAGCCGAGAAGCTGTTCGATCTCCTCAGAATGCTCCGTCTTCATGGCAGCGAGGATTTCATCGGCCAAATCATCCGGCATATTGCGCAGCAGCTCAACGCTATCATCATCTGCCATCTCCTGCAGGATGGCGATAATTGTTTCCCGTTCAATTTTTTCGAGAAGGTGTGCGCCCTCAGACCAGTCGAGCTCAGAGAGAACATCTGCGGCACGCGACCTGTCTGAAATAAGTCCGAACAGTAATGTTTGTTCTTTTAAATCTAAATAGCGGAACAGGTGAGCGATATCGGCAGGGTGAATCTTGGTGAGTACTTTTTTGAGATTAGTATTTGCACCACGACGCAGGAGTTTCTGAACCGTCCCGAGAAGAACTTGCATCCTCTGATCCTGCATGACGACCTCCCTGTAGTACAAATCAGGTCAAATCGACCTGCCAAACGAATTGCGCGAAAAAAACCCTAGCATCGCCGCATGGTTGAGTCAAAGCGACAGCGGGTACTTAAAAAAAAAGGGGCAAGGAGATTATGACTCCCTGCCCCGCTTGGAAATTAACCTAACACGGATGTTACTTAGCTGCTTGTTCCTCAGCAACCTCTTCCGTAGTCTCTTCAACTACTTCTTCAGTAGCTGCTTCCTCGACTACAACTTCCGCAACAGCCTCAGGCTTGGCTTCTTCTACCTTAGGAGTCGACTTCTTCTGCTTGGGAGTAAATTCCTCCTCAACCAGTTCAATAATCGACATTGGGGCGTTATCACCGACACGTGGATTCAGACGAATAATCCGGGTATAACCACCTGGGCGATCCTGGTAACGCGGCGCAATTGTCTCGAACAATTTGGCGACAATTTTGCGATCATGAACCACCTTCAAAACCTGGCGACGCGAGTGCAGATCATCAGTCTTTGCCATAGTGATAACACGCTCAACATCACGGCGCAGTTCCTTAGCGCGAGTAATGGTGGTGGTCACTTTTTCATGCTCTAGCAAAGAGATGACCATATTGCGCATCATGTGCACGCGGTGGGTCGGGGTCCGCCCGAGACGCCTGCCGATCTTATTGTGACGCATTACTTGTAATCCTTTCGTAACTTCACAGGGAGACGATTATTCTTCGCTCTGACCCTGTTGGATCAATTTCAAATATTCTGAATCGGGAAAACCATCGGTCTTCATACCGAGAGTCAGTCCCATCTCGGACAGAATGTCTTTGATCTCATTGAGCGATTTACGACCAAAGTTCTGGGTCTTGAGCATCTCTGCTTCAGACTTTTGAACCAGTTCACCGATCATGTTGATCTGAGCATTCTTTAAACAATTTGCACTACGTACTGACAGCTCAAGTTCTTCAACTGAACGATAGAGGTGCTCGTTGATACGTGAACCAACCTCTTCAGTTTCAACAATCACAGGCTCGTCAGACTCATCAAAATTAATGAATACCTGCAGTTGCTCCTTGAGGATTTTGGCAGCGTAAGCTACCGCATCATCAGGCCGCACACTGGCATCAGTGAAAACCTCTAGGGTCAACTTGTCATAATCGGTCATTTGACCGACACGGGCGTTAGAGACAGTATAATTGACCTTTTGAATCGGAGAGAAAATCGCATCGAGAGCAATAGTGCCCACCGGAAATTCCTCATCCCGAATTCGCTCTGAAGGGACATAGCCCTTGCCCAAGGCAACTGTCATATCGATCTCGAGATCAGCTTCCTTACCACAAGTTGCAATATGGTGATCAGGATTCAAAATCTCAACGTTGGAATCAGTGATAAGATCACCAGCCTTAACGGCACCAGCGCCTTTTTTTACGATACGGATATTACGAGTATCATGACCGTGAAGACGAACCTTGACCCCTTTGAGATTCAAAAGGATATCGGTCACATCTTCAGTTACACCTGAGACGCTCGAGAATTCATGCTGTACGTCCTTGATCCGCATTGAGGTGATTGCTGCGCCCTGCAAAGAGGAGAGCAGAATCCTGCGCAGGGAATTTCCCAGCGTAGTTCCGAAACCGCGCTCAAGTGGCTCAGCTACGAACTTACCATACGAATCTGACAGCGAATCTGCATCGATCTGAAGCCGTGAAGGCTTGATCAGATCTCTCCAGTTTTTATACATAATCGTGCACTCCCTCTCAAGGCAACCCTGACATCAAAAACTGTTATTTGGAATACAGCTCGACAATCAGTTGTTCCTGGAATTCCGGCGTGGTCAGTTCATCACGAACTGGCATGGCCTTGATGGTCCCCTTGAAGTTTTCACGGTCAAGCTCAACCCAAGAAGGGACACCGCGGCGCATAACACTATCAAGTGCATCGTTGAAAGTGACAATTTCGCGACTCTTCTCGCGCAATTCGATAACATCACCTGGCCGCACAAGATAAGAAGGAATATTAACCTTACGACCATCGATATTGAAATGACCGTGACGCACCATGGTACGTGCCTGTGCACGAGATGCAGCGAAACCAAGGCGGTAAGCGATGGTGTCCAAGCGACGCTCGAGCAGAGTCAACAGATTCTCACCTGTAACACCTTTCATGCGATCGGCTTTTGCGAAGTAGAGACGGAACTGCTTCTCCTGCAGACCATAGGTGCGTTTCACCTTCTGCTTCTCACGCAACTGAACACCATACTCAGTGACCTTGGTGCGACGCTGCCCATGCTGCCCTGGGGCATAATTACGGCGCTCAATGGCACATTTATCGGTATAGCACCTGTCCCCTTTTAGGAACAGCTTTGCACTTTCTCTTCTGCACTGACGGCAGACAGCTCCGGAATACCTAGCCAACTTCTTCCTCCTTACCGCTTAAACGCGACGACGCTTCGGCGGACGACAACCGTTGTGGGGGATGGGGGTAACATCTTTAATCATGGTTACAGTCAGACCCGCAAGTGACAGAGCACGCAGTGCAGACTCACGTCCACTCCCTGGTCCCTTCACATAAGCCTCGACCGTCCTCATCCCATGTTCTTTTGCCTTGAGAGCTGCATCTTCAGCAGCCATCTGAGCAGCAAAAGGAGTGCTCTTACGTGAGCCCTTGAAACCCTTTGCACCTGATGTCGACCAGGCGATTACGTTCCCGGCAGGATCACAGATGGTTACAATAGTATTATTGAAGGTGGCCTGAATATGCACAACACCACGTGCAATATTCTTTTTCTCCGCCTTCTTCCTGACAACTTTTTTACCCGACTTAGCCATGGTATCTCCCGCTTACTTTTTCTTGCCGGCAACGGTTTTCTTTGGCCCCTTGCGGGTCCGGGCATTAGTCTTGGTCTTTTGACCTCGACAAGGCAGCCCTCTACGATGGCGAAGGCCGCGATAGCAACCCAAATCCATCAACCGTTTGATATTCATGGTCACCTCACGACGGAGGTCACCTTCAATGCGATAATCCGTATCAACAATCTCACGGATTTTAGCCAGTTCGGCTTCCGTCAAATCATCGGTACGAGTATTCAAATCCACGCCAGCAGAAGCAAGAACCTTCTGTGAAGAGGTACGACCAATACCGTAAACATAGGTCATGGCCACTTCAATACGCTTGTTACGTGGCAAATCGACTCCAGCAATACGTGCCAATTTCCTGTCCTCCTAGGGTCTATCCCTGTCTTTGCTTATGCTTGGGATTTTCGCAGATGACCCGCACAACCCCTTTGCGCTTAACGATCTTGCACTTATCACAGATTGGTTTAACCGAAGATCTAACCTTCATCCTGAGATCCTTTTCATTGATCATGTTACAAAACCATCGGCCACCAAAATCAGTACCAATGGAAGTTCGTCTTAAAGTTTGGTCAATATCTCCGGACCATTCTCGGTCACTGCGACAGTGTGCTCAAAGTGAGCAGACATGCCACCGTCCAGAGTCACGGCTGTCCAGCCATCCTCAAGAACCTTGACCGCAGGGGTTCCAGAATTAATCATCGGCTCGATAGCCAAAGTCATCCCCGGCTTAAGCTGAGGCCCTCGCCCGGCAGGTCCGTAATTGGGTATCTGCGGATCTTCATGCAGTGCCCTACCAATTCCATGCCCGACAAACTCGCGCACAACACCGTAACCATGCGCCTCAGCGCAGAGCTGAACAGCCTGTGAGATATCCGATAACCTCCCACCAACAAGGGCAGCAAAGATGCCATCCTCGAGAGACTGTAAAGTTACATCGAGTAACTTTTGCACTTCGGAATCTACTTCACCGACAGCCAGAGTTACGGCCGAATCTCCGTAGAAACCATCATAAATAAGACCAAAGTCGATACTTATGATGTCACCATCCAGCAATGGATCGGCGTTCGGAAACCCATGAACAACTCGATCATTGGGTGAGGCACAGATTGTATATGGGAAACCACCATATCCCTTAAAAGCAGGCTTGGCTTTCCATTTCTTACATTGATTTTCAGCGTATCGATCCAGCTCCAGAGTTGTCATCCCAGGAGCAACTTTACTTCGAAGCGTTTCCAAAACCTCGGCAACCATCCTGCCGGAACACCGCATCCGTTCCAATTCGGCCGAAGACTTCACAACGATCATCTCAGATCGCCTTTAATATATCGAGTACCTGCCTCTGGACATCTGCAATCGGTGCCATACCATCGACGACCTTCAGCAAACCAGCCTGACCATAATAGCCCTCAAGAGGAGCTGTCTGCTTATGGTAAACATCCATCCGGTTGCGGATGGTTGCCTCCTGGTCATCGTCACGCTGGAAAAGCTCAGCGCCACAGCCATCACAGGCCCCCTCGACAGCAGGAGGATCGAAACGAACATGAAAACCACGAGCACAGCCACGGCATGCGCGGCGGCCAGTCAAACGTTCCACGAGCACATCAGTCCCAACCTGAAGCGAAACAACGGCATCCAGGTTCTTACCCAAGTCCAGCAGGGTCGCGTTCAAGGCATCTGCCTGAGCCAGGGTGCGCGGAAAGCCGTCAAGGATAAATCCGCTAGAACAATCTTCCTGCTGCAAACGCTCACTCACGATACCGATAACAATCTCGTCGGTAACCAGAGCACCCGAATCCATGGCCGCCTTAGCCTTAAGGCCCATCGGCGTCTGGGCACGCACGGCAGCACGCAACATATCGCCAGTCGAGATCTGCGGAATAGCAAAATATTCGACGAGCCGAGCAGCCTGAGTACCCTTACCGGCGCCCGGGGGGCCAAGCAGTATCATTTTCATCAGTAAAGACCCTTATCAGCCGTGACGCCCTTTAAGCGACACGCCCCTCATAAAACCTTCATAGGACCGAGAGATTAGATGGGCCTCTATTTGAGAAGCCGTATCCATACCGACCCCAACGACAATCAGGAGTGATGTCCCACCGAAAAAGAAGGGAACATTAAACGTGCTGATCATGTAGGTCGGCAACACACAGACCACTGATATATATATTGCCCCAACAAAGGTCAGACGGCCGAGTACCGTATCAAGGTAATCAGCGGTCTCCTTGCCAGGTCGAATCCCAGGGATAAAGCCGCCCTGGTTTTTGACATTTTCTGCCACGTTGACCGGGTTGAATGTCACAGCCGTGTAGAAGTAGCAAAAGAAGACAATAAATGCAACATAAAAAAGGTTATAGATCCAGTGGCCAGGTGACATCACCGTAGCTACAGATTGTACCCAGGGCACATCGATCAAATTTGCAACCGTCGCCGGAAACATAATGATCGAACTGGCGAAAATCGGTGGAATGACTCCACTCATATTTATCTTAAGTGGAAGGTGGCTTGCTTGCCCACCCATATTGCGCATACCAACGACCCGCTTGGCATAATGAATCGGCACACGGCGCTGAGCACGCTCCATGAAGACGATCGCAGCCGTAACAAGAACCATCAGTATCAGGATAAAGAGCATGATCGCTGGCGTGATAGCACCGGTATCAAGCAGGCGCAGCGAATTAACAATGGCAGAAGGAGTACCCGCAACGATACCTGCGAAAATTATCAGGGATATACCGTTGCCAATTCCACGCTCAGTAACCTGTTCACCCAACCACATGATAAATGCAGTTCCAGCGGTCAGGGTCAGAATTGTCATCAGGATAAACCCTGTACCCGGATTAGGCACAACCAACTCACCGGCGGGGCCAGTCATGGTCTGCAAACCAATGGCAATACCTGCACCCTGTATAATCGCCAGGACGATTGTCCCATAACGTGTATATTGGGTGATTTTACGCTTACCCTGCTCACCCTCTTTTGAGAGTTTTTCGATCGGCTCAAAAACAACCGTCAGAAGTTGCAGGATAATCGAGGCACTGATGTACGGCATAATCCCAAGCGCAAAAACAGTCATGCGCTCCAGGGCACCACCAGTAAAGGCACTGACCATGCCAAGCAGAGTCCCCTCGGTCCCCTCGAAAAACGTACCCAGGATCTGAGAATCGATACCAGGGGTCGGGACGTGACAACCGATACGGTAGACTGCAAGAACGCCCAAAGTGAAGAGTATGCGGCGCCGCAGTTCAGGAATGGCTATGATATTCTGCAGCGTATTCCACACGTTAGATCACCTCAACTTTACCACCAGCAGCCTCAATTTTGGCTACTGCTGATTTGCTGAATTTATGAGCTTGAACGGTCAAAGATTTAGTAAAATCGCCAGAAGCGAGAACCTTGACACCATCCTTGAGACGGCCAACCAGACCAGCAGTTGTGAGTGCCTCAAGACTAACCGTGCTACCCGCGTCGAAACTCTCAAGATCGCCAAGGTTAACCAGGGCATATTCTTTCCGGCTCAGCGGAGTAAAACCACGCTTCGGCAGACGACGATGCAGAGGCATTTGGCCACCCTCAAAACCGGGCTTGATGCCACCACCACTACGGGCTTTTTGACCCTTGTGACCCTTACCGGAGGTCTTACCAGTTCCGGAGCCAGGACCACGGCCAATACGCTTTCTATTTTTTTTTGAACCGGGAGCCGGTTGCAGATTACTCAGATCCATCGTTGTAGTCCTCTACGAAAATCAGTCTTCAACAACGACCATGTGTTCTACCTTGCGAATCATCCCACGAATTTCAGGAGTATCCTTAAGACATACGGTCTGTTGGAGCTTATTAAGGCCAAGTCCTTTGAGCACTTTACCAAAATAGGCAGCGCGTCCAATTGGACTTTTCTTCAGGGTTACTTTCACTTCAGCCGACATGGCCAGTCTCCTTGCAAATCGCCTAAAAAGGCAGACTCAGGACAGACCACGGCGAGCTTTAATCTCGGCCGGGCTTCTGAGCATTTTCAGGGCTTCAAAGGTCGCCTTAACCACGTTGTGAGGGTTATTTGAACCCAAACATTTGGTCAAGATATTATGAATACCAACAGCCTCGAGAACGGGCCGTACAGCACCACCGGCAATAACACCAGTACCATCGGATGCAGGCCTAAGCATAACTTTACCAGCACCGAATTTGCCAATCACGTCGTAAGGAATGGTAGTTCCTTCCAGTGGGACATTAATCAGGCTCTTACGCGCCTGCTCAACACCCTTACGTATTGCCTCGGGCACCTCTTTGGCCTTACCCATTCCGTAGCCGACACGTCCAGCACCATCACCGACAACAACCAGTGCGGAGAAGCTGAAACGACGACCACCCTTGACGACCTTTGAATTTCGGTTGATATGAATGACCTTGTCGGTCAATTCCATCTCATTCGGATCGATACGTTGCACGATCTTCTCCTCTTAGAGCTTCAGGCCGGCTTCGCGGGCAGCGTCAGCCAGAGCTTGAACGCGGCCTTGATACAAAAAGCCGTTACGGTCAAAAACAACAGTGTCGATATCTCTAGCCAACGCCAGCTTGGCGATAGCCTTACCAACCGCCTTGGCGGCCTCGACATTCCCTTTTGATTTCAGTGAACCAGCGATCTCTTTGTTCAGAGTTGAAGCAGCAGCCAAGGTAAGGCCGTTGGTATCTTCAATGATCTGAGCATAGATGTGACCAGCACTTCGGAAAACCGAAAGACGTGGACGCTCAGGAGAACCAGTTACCTTTTTGCGAACACGTGCCTGGCGTTTAAGCCGGGCGAGTCGCCTATTCTGCGCAACATTCACAACAAAACTCCTTATCTATTACTTACCGGTCTTGCCGGCTTTGCGCAGGATGCGCTCCTCAGCGTACTTAACACCCTTGCCCTTGTAAGGCTCAGGCTTACGGAAGGAACGAATCTTGGCTGCCGTAGAACCAACCAGTTGTTTATCAATGCCCTTGATAATCACACGAGTCTGCTTTACGACTTCAATCTCGATCCCCTTGGGGATTTCATAAACAACAGGGTGTGAATAACCAAGGCTTAAAGTCAGCACCTTGCCGCTAAGTTCGGCACGATAACCAACGCCATTGATCTCTAGCTCACGGGTAAACCCGACACTAACACCAACAACCATATTATTGATCAGGGAACGGCTAAGACCGTGCAGTGCACTGTCCTGCTTGCTATCGGTTGGGCGAGTTACAACAATCTGTTCTGCTTCAACGGCGATAATCATCCGCTCAGGCAAAAGTTGGCATAAGCTACCCTTTGGTCCCTGAACACTAATCTCACTGCCGTTAAGGGAGACCTTAACCCCAGATGGGATGGCAACGGGAAGTTTTCCAATTCTTGACATGGTTAAGCTCCTTACACTCTCTACTAGAATCTGCTTACCAGATGGTACAGATTACTTCCCCACCGACCTGTTCACGGCGGGCGGCAACGTCATCCAGCACCCCTTTCGAGGTAGAAAGGATTGAACAACCATGGCCATTTTTGATCCGAGGAATCTCATCCTGACCAACATATACGCGGCAACCAGGGCTTGAAATTCGCTTAATCTCATGAATTACATGAGTTTGATTTTCATCATATTTCAGATATACACGCAGAACACCCTGCTTGCTATCAGAGATGGCCTTGTAGTTCTTGATATAGCCGAGCTCTTTAAGAACTTCACAGATTGCAACTTTGACATTGCTGGAAGGAAGATCAAGCTTAGCGTGCTTAGCCATTCCGGCATTGCGAATACGCGTTAGCAAATCCGCGATCGGATCGGTCATTGACATGGGTGAAGCTCCTTCATTGCGCTGTTACCAGCTGGACTTGACTACACCAGGGAGTTTCCCTTCGTTAGCCAGTTTCCGCAGACAAATTCTGCACATGTTGAACTTACGATAATAAGCACGTGGACGGCCGCAGATGGGGCAACGGTTATACTCACGAACCTTAAATTTACTAGGCCGTTTGGCCTTGGCGATCATCGACTTCTTTGCCACAACTATCCTCCGCTAGCCTATACTTATTTCCGGAACGGCATGCCCATACCAGCAAGCAGGGCGCGCCCTTCCTCGTCGGTCTTGGCTGTCGTTACTATAGTGATATTCAATCCGGAGACCTTGGCAATCGTGTCTATGTCGACCTCAGGAAAAATCAACTGCTCACGGATACCCATGGTGTAGTTACCACGGCCATCAAAAGCCTTGCCAGAGATTCCCTTGAAGTCACGCACCCGGGGAAGAGCAACGTTAATCAAACGATCGAGAAACTCCCATGCACGGTCCTGACGCAGAGTCACACAGGTACCAATCGGCATCTCTTCACGCAGCTTGAAACTTGCGATAGACTTCTTGGCACGAGTGATGAGCGCTTTTTGACCAGTTATCGCAGCCAGTTCCTCTACCGCTGATTCCAGCAGCTTGGGATTCTGAATTGCCTCACCCAGCCCCATATTGAGGACTACTTTCTCAATCCTGGGAACTTCCATGACGTTCCGATACTGGAACTCTTTCATCAGCGCAGGAACTTGTTCCTGCTGATATGCCTGCTTTAACCTGGCCATCAAACTCTCCGTTTACTTATCTACGTTTTCGTTACATTTTTTACAGTAACGAACTCTGCTATCATCTTCGAGGGTACGAATCCCGGTCCGAGATGCCTCACTACAGGAGGAACAGATCAGCATAACATTAGCTATGCTCATTGCTGCCTCCTTTTCGACGATTCCACCCTCGGGTTTAAGTTGGGTCGGACGGGTGTGACGCTTGACCAGGTTCAGGCTCTCAACTACGACGCGCCCTTTGGTCGGGAAAACACGCAAGACCTTACCGGTTTTGCCTTTTTCCTTACCAGCCATCACCTTCACCATGTCGTCTTTTTTGACATGCAATTTGAAAGTTGCCATCTATCTGTATCTCCAACGTTCTTAATTAAAGTACTTCAGGAGCCAGCGAAACGATCTTCATAAACTGGCGAGCACGCAGTTCGCGAGCAACAGGCCCGAAAATACGAGTACCAACTGGATCGTTACCTTTACCGACTACAACCGCCGAATTGGTATCAAAACGGATATAGGAACCATCTTCGCGACGAATTTCCTTGGCAGTCCGAACGATGACGGCACGAACAACCTCACCCTTCTTTACCTTGGAGTTCGGCAAAGCTTCCTTGACGCTGCAAATGATAATGTCACCGACGCCTGCGTACTTGCGCTTGGAGCCACCAGGAACCTTAATACAACAGAGTTCTTTAGCCCCTGAATTATCGGCCACGCTGAGCCTAGTCTGCATCTGAATCATGGTTCGTTCTCCTAAGCGATTACGGCTTTATCGAGCACTTCACGCACCCGCCAGCGCTTGTCTTTCGACAGCGGGCGACATTCAACGATCAGTACCTTGTCACCAGCGCAACAAGTGTTCAACTCATCATGAGCCTTAAAGTTGACACTGCGCTTGATGTACTTTTTGTAAACCTTATGCTTTACGACTTGGTCAACACGCACGACGATAGTTTTGTCCATCTTGTCGCTGACCACAATACCTGTCCGGGTGTTCCGGCTTCCACGCTGCTTTTCCATTGTTTCCCTCACCTCAGGCATCAAGTTTCTGATTCAGGACAGTCTTGACGCGGGCGACATCCTTACGAATCTGGGACAACTTGGACGAGTTCTCAAGGTGTCCAGTATGAAGCTGAAAGCGCAGATTGAACACTTCTTGCTCTAGTTCTGCAGCCTTGGACTTTAATTCCTCAACGCTGAGGTCTTTGATTTCATTAGCCTTCATCAGTCCCAGCCTCTCTCTTCACAAACTTAGTTTTCATTGGAAGCTTGTGAGCAGCCAGACGGAACGCCTCGCGGGCGACCTCTTCTTCAACGCCTTGCATTTCATAAATGATATGACCGGGCTTGACGACGGCAACCCACTTTTCTGGCGAGCCCTTACCTTTACCCATCCGGGTTTCAGCAGGCTTGCTCGTTAACGGCTTGTGCGGAAAGGTCCGAATCCAGATCTTACCGCCGCGCTTGATGTAACGAGTCATGGCACGACGAGCAGCTTCTAGTTGACGAGCAGTAAGCCACCCACAATCTTGAGCCTGCAGACCGAAATCACCGAAATTAACTTCGGTACCCCGGCTGGCGGCACCTGTCATGCGACCAGTAAACTGTTTCCTGCGCTTAACTTTCTTTGGCATTAACATGGTGTAAAACTCCTGCTATCAGCCAGCTGGCTGATCTTTGCCAAAGACTTCACCTTTAAAGATGAGAACTTTGACACCGATAATTCCATAAGTTGTCTTGGCTTCGGCAAAGCCGTAGTCGATATCGGCACGCAGGGTGTGCAGAGGCACCCGCCCTTCACGGTACCACTCGCGACGGCTCATCTCGGCACCACCGAGACGCCCGGAACATTCGATCTTGATTCCCTGTGCTCCGAACTTAAGCGCCATACTCACGCTGCGTTTCATAGCACGACGGAAAGCAACCCGACGCTCCATTTGTAGTGCGATATTCTCGGCAACCAGTTGAGCATCAACCTCAGGCTTACGAACCTCCTGAATATTGATGAAGCACTCGTCGGCGGTCAGCTTGGCAAGTTCACGCTTGAGTTCTTCAACTTCAGAACCCTTCTTACCAATGATAATACCTGGCCGAGCTGCAAAGATATTAACCTTGACCTTATTTGCGGCACGCTCCAACTCAATCTTGGAAATGCCTGCATGGTAAAGGCGTTTCTTGAGGAAATTACGCAGCTTCAAATCAGCGTGCAATTTCTCAGCATAATCAGTATCGGCATACCACCTGGATTCCCAGGTCCGGTTAATTCCGAGACGAAATCCTATCGGATGTACTTTCTGGCCCAACGGGTCACCTCCTTGGCGTCTTACTTAACGGCCAGTACCACAGTAATGTGGCTGGTCGGCTTGCGAATCTTGCTGGCGCGCCCTTGAGCACGCGGGATAAAACGCTTGAGGACCGGGCCCATATCAACGTTCACAGCTTTAATGAAAAGCTGATCAACATCTGAGACACCCTTCTGTTCTGCGTTTGCAACAGCGGATTTCAACAATTTCGAGAGAATCGGTGCAGTCTTTTGCGGAGAGAACTGGAGAGTATTAAACGCCTCCTGAATCCCTTTGCCACGGACTAAATCGACAACAAGTCGCGCCTTTCGTGGGGAAAGACGAACATTTCTAAGCTTTGCTACAGATTCCATGTGGAGCTCCTGTTACACGGCAAGTCCTACTTGCGGACTTTGCTTTTCCTATCGGAACCATGACCATAGTAGGTCCGTGTCGGGGCAAATTCACCTAATTTGTGCCCAACCATGTTCTCAGATACGAACACCGGAATGAACTTTTTACCGTTATGCACAGCAAAGGTAGTACCGACAAATTCCGGAATGATAGTCGAACGGCGCGACCAAGTCTTGACGACCTTACTGCGGTTCGGCTCACCTTCGAGATCGACCTTGCGCAGCAGACTTTCGTCTACAAAAGGTCCCTTCTTAATTGATCTAGCCACGATCCACTCCTACAGCATTTATCTAAAGTAATTACTTCTTATTACGACGACGAACAATAAACTTGTCAGTGCGCTTGTTTGACCGGGTCTTGTAGCCCTTTGTCGGCACACCCCAAGGGGTAACCGGGTGGCGACCACCAGAGCTCTTACCCTCACCACCACCATGGGGGTGATCAACCGGGTTCATCGCGACACCACGAGTTTGCGGGCGACGACCAAGCCAGCGGGAACGACCAGCCTTGCCCAGCTTGATTTTCTCGAAATCGAGATTACCAACCTGACCAATGCTTGCAAGGCACTCCATAAGCACGAGACGAACCTCACCCGACGGCAAGCGAAGTTGGGCGTAACGCCCCTCTTTAGCAGCAATCGAGGCATAGGTGCCAGCACTCCGCGCCAATTGACCGCCACGACCAATCTTGAGCTCAACATTGTGTACCCAGGTTCCCAAAGGAATCGAACGGATACTCATGGTATTACCCGGCTTGATATCAGCAGCCTCACTGGCAACAACCTGATCGCCAACATTCAAACCATTTGGTGCCAAGATGTAGCGCTTCTCTCCGTCAGCATAATGAAGGAGTGCGATACGTGCCGAGCGATTGGGGTCATACTCAATAGTTGCAACCTTTGCCGGAACTTCTTTCTTGTCGCGGCGAAAGTCAATAATCCGATATCTACGCTTATGCCCGCCACCAGTGTGACGCTTGGTAATCCGGCCATTGTTGTTCCGCCCACCCGATTTCGACAGAGGAGCCAGAAGCGACTTTTCAGGCGTCGAACAGGTTACTTCCTCATAAGTCGCGGAAGCCATATGGCGCCGACCGGGAGAGGTCGGATTAAATTTCTTGATTCCCATGGTAATTACTCCGTTACTGCTGAACGCGTGGCATTAAACGCCATAAAAATCGATATTGCTACCCTCTGCGAGGGTCACATAGGCTTTTTTCCAGTTATTACGTTGGCCGTAGTTCGCGCCAACCCGCTTAACCTTGCCACGGTACACAATCGTTTTAACCGACTTGACCTTGACATCAAAAGCCTGCTCTACCGCTGCCTTGATCTCGATCTTATTAGCATCACGACCAACTTCGAAGGAGACAACATTCGCTTCCTCCTTTAGAAGGTTGGCCTTCTCAGAGATCAACGGCTTGCGGATAATCTGGTGCAACGGTTTCATTTTTCCAATGCTCCTTCGATCTGGCTTACCGCAGCATCAGTAAGCACCAGATTAGGGTACTTCAGAACGTCGTAGACATTGACGCCATCGGCACGCAGAACCTTGACATTCTTAAGATTACGGGCAGAAAGCTCTACCTTCGGATCAGCCTGATCGATTACGATCAGCGTCCCCTCCAGCTCAAAACGCTTCAGCACAGCGACAAAAGCCTTAGTGTTGATCGCTTCCAGTTCAATATCCTTAAGCACAGTCAGCTTTTCAGCCTGGAAACGTGAAGAGAGAGCGCTGCACAAAGCAGACTTCTTAACCTTACGATTCAACTTAAAGGCATATGAACGCGGCTGTGGGCCGAAAGCAACACCACCACCAACAAAGTGCGGCGCACGGATGGTGCCCTGACGAGCATTACCGGTCCCCTTCTGCTTGAAAGGCTTCTTACCGCCACCAGCAACCTTGCCGCGAGACTTAACCGCTGCGGTTCCCTGGCGACGTGCGGCGAGCTGATAGCGCACCATGTCATGCAACAGGAAGCGTTTGACTTCGGTATTAAATACCTCGTCAGCTAGCTCGCGCTCGCCGACCTGTTTTTTCTCAAGATCATATACAGTTACAGTTGCCATTACCTATCTCCTGTCGCCGGGAAGCCTATTAGGCCTTGATTCCCTTGCGAATCGACACAATTCCATTTTTGGGGCCGGGAACCGCACCCTGTACCAGAATCAGATTCTGCTCTGGACGCACATCAACAACAACCATGTTGTGGGTGGTGACGCGTGCATTGCCCATCTGACCAGGCATTTTCTTACCCTTAAAAACCTTTGACGGCGTAGCAGACTGGCCGATGGAACCGGGAGCACGGTGAAATGTAGAACCGTGAGTCGACCGACCACCAGCGAACCCCCAACGCTTGATGACACCCTGGAAACCCTTACCCTTGCTGGTTCCAGTTACATCAATGCGATCACCAATTGAAAAGATTTCACAGGTGAGCTCATCGCCAACATTGCAGCCATCTTCAGTGTCCGGGAATTCGCGCAAATGAGCGAATGCACCCTTGCCAACCTTTTTGAAGTGACCCATTTCAGGCTTATTAACGCGGTCTGTCCGCTTTGGCAAAAAACCAACCTGGGCAGCAGCATATCCATCTGTCGCCGCGGTTTTCTTTTGCAACACAACACAAGGGCCGGCTTCAATCGCAGTTACTGCGATACGCTGGCCATCTGCAGCATAGACCTGAGTCATGCCGATTTTTTTTCCTAACAGTCCGTTGATCATTTGAAATGCCCTTAACTGAAACTAAAACTGCTCAAGACTAGAGCTTGATCTCGACATCTACACCTGCAGAAAGATCGAGCTTCATCAGTGCATCGACAGTCTGCTGCGTCGGCTCCATAATATCGAGCAGGCGCTTGTGGGTACGAATTTCAAACTGCTCACGACTCTTCTTGTCAACATGAGGTCCGCGCAGAACGCAGTACTTGTTGATGACAGTCGGAAGCGGAATCGGTCCAACCAGACGCGAACCTGTACGCTTGGTGGTATCGACTATTTCGGCCACGGCCTGATCAAGCAGATTGTGGTCGTATGCTTTTAAACGAATTCTGATCTTTTGGGTAGACATAAAATCAACCTTTTCCTACTCGATAACTTCACTAACAACACCGGCGCCGACAGTACGGCCACCTTCGCGGATAGCGAAGCGCAGCTCTTTGTCCATGGCGATCGGAGTGATCAGATCTACGGTCATAGCGATATTGTCGCCAGGCATAACCATCTCGATGCCTTCAGGGAGAGTAACAATCCCGGTGACATCAGTGGTACGGAAATAGAACTGAGGACGATACCCCTTGAAGAACGGGGTATGACGACCACCCTCTTCCTTGTTCAGGATGTAGGCCTCAGCCTTGAACTTGGTGTGCGGAGTGATACTGCCGGGCTTGGCCAGAACCTGGCCACGCTCGATATCTTCACGCTTGAGACCGCGCAGCAAGATACCGCAGTTATCGCCAGCCTGGCCCTGATCGAGCAGCTTGCGGAACATCTCAACACCGGTCACAACTGACTTGGCAGTATCCTTCATGCCGACGATCTCGATCTCTTCCTGAACCTTGATGATACCGCGCTCAACCCGACCGGTCGCAACAGTCCCACGACCCGAGATTGAGAAGACATCCTCAACCGGCATCAGGAACGGCAGGTCGATCGCACGAGCAGGCTCGGGGATGTATTCGTCAACCGCAGCCATCAGCTCGAGAACTTTATTCTTACCGATTTCGTCATCACGGCCCTCAAGGGCGGCCAGAGCGGAACCAGCAATAATCGGGATATCATCACCCGGGAAATCATAGCTGGAGAGCAGCTCACGCAGCTCCATGTCGACCAGCTCGAGCAGCTCCTCGTCATCAACCATGTCGGCCTTATTGAGGAACACGACCATAGCAGGAACGCCAACCTGACGAGCGAGCAGGATGTGCTCACGAGTCTGGGGCATCGGACCATCAGCGGCAGAACAGACCAGAATAGCGCCGTCCATCTGTGCGGCACCGGTGATCATGTTCTTGACGTAGTCAGCGTGACCCGGGCAGTCAACGTGTGCGTAGTGGCGGTTTTCAGTTTCATACTCGACGTGAGCGGTGGCGATAGTAATACCACGCTCACGCTCTTCTGGAGCGTTGTCGATCTGATCGAATGCCTTAACGATACCACTGCCACTGGCCTCAGCCAGAACCTTGGTGATTGCAGCAGTCAGAGTCGTCTTGCCGTGATCAACGTGACCGATGGTCCCGATATTGACGTGCGGCTTTGACCTATCAAATTTTTCCTTGGCCATGATGTTCCTCCCTTGTCGTCAGTACCTTATTGGCCCTTGACCTTGGCAACAATTTCTTCGCTAATAGCCTTCGGAACCTGATCGTAGTGATCGAAGACCATCGAATAAGTGGCACGGCCCTGGGTAGAGCTGCGCAAATCAGTAGCATAGCCGAACATGCTCGACAGTGGCACCTCAGCGTTAACGGTCTGAGCGGGCCCGCGAGCCACCATGCCCATGATACGACCACGACGGCTATTCAGGTCGCCGATAACGTCGCCCATATAGTCATCAGGAACGACAACCTCAACGGCCATGATCGGTTCAAGCAAAACCGGAGACGCCTTGGCTGCACCCTCCTTGAAACCCATCGAGCCGGCAATCTTAAAGGCCATTTCGTTGGAGTCAACATCGTGATAGGAACCGTCAAAACAGGTAACCCTGACATCAACAATTGGAAAGCCAGCAATCACGCCATTCACAGAGGCCTCTTCGGCACCCTTGCCAACCGCCGGAATATATTCCTTAGGAATAACGCCACCCTTGACCGCGTCGACAAATGTGAAGCCTTCACCAGGCTCACCCGGCTCAAGACGCAGCCAACAGTCACCGTACTGGCCGCGACCACCAGACTGACGGACAAACTTGCCCTGCACTTCAACGCTCTTGGTGATCGATTCGCGATAGGCAACCTGCGGCGCACCGATATTACATTCGACACTGAATTCACGCTTCATGCGGTCGACGATAACGTCCAGATGCAACTCACCCATCCCCGAGAGGATAGTCTGGCCAGTCTCTTGGTCAGTACGTACGCGCAGCGAAGGATCCTCGGACAACAGCTTACCAAGGGCAACGCCCATCTTTTCCTGGTCGGTCTTGGTTTTGGGCTCAACCGACAGGTGGATAACCGGCTCAGGAAACTCCATCGACTCAAGCAAGCAAGGCTTGTTAATATCGCAGAGAGTGTCACCAGTCGTTGTATACTTAAGGCCTACCGCGGCAGCAATATCACCGGCGTAAACCTGCTTGATTTCTTCACGTTTATTGGCGTGCATCTTGAGCAGACGGCCAAAACGTTCCTTCTTGCCCTTAGTCGAGTTCAACACGGTCGACCCGGACTCCGCGAAACCCGAGTAGACCCTGAAGAAAGTCAACTGACCAACAAATGGGTCGGTCATGACCTTGAATGCCAACGAGGCAAAGGGAGCAGAATCATCGGCCGGACGATCAAGCACTTCCTCGACCTTATCCGGATTGACTCCCGGGATCGGCGGTACATCGATCGGAGACGGCATATAGTCGACAACCGCATCAAGCAGGGTCTGAACCCCCTTATTCTTGAATGCGCTACCGCAGAGAACCGGATTGATATGCAGACCAATTGTAGCCTTGCGGATACCAGCCTTAATCTCATCCTGCGAAAGGACTTCGCCAGCAAGGTACTTCTCCATCAAATCATCATCATGAGCACTGATCTCTTCGAGCATAGCCTCACGAGCCATCTCAGCCTCGTCAACCATATCCGCCGGGATATCAGCGACCTCATACTCGGCACCCATCGACTCATCATTCCAGAGAATCGCCTTCATCTGGACCAAATCGATACAGCCCAGGAAGTTCTCTTCAGCGCCAACGGGCAACTGAATCGGAACAGGGTTTGCACCAAGACGATCCTTCATCATCTTAACACCATGCTGAAAATCGGCGCCAATCCGGTCCATCTTGTTAACAAAGGCGATACGCGGGACATGATACTTGTCAGCCTGACGCCAAACCGTCTCGGACTGGGGCTCAACACCACCTACCGAACAGAATACAGCAACAGCGCCATCAAGAACCTTCAACGATCGCTCAACCTCAATCGTAAAGTCAACGTGACCCGGAGTATCTATAATATTGACGCGATGGTCGTCCCACATGCAGGTGGTCGCAGCCGAGGTAATTGTGATCCCTCGCTCCTGCTCCTGGGCCATCCAATCCATAGTCGCCGCACCATCATGAACTTCACCGATCTTGTGCGAAACCCCAGTATAAAAAAGGATCCGCTCGGTAGTGGTGGTCTTACCGGCGTCAATATGCGCCATGATCCCGATATTACGGGTCTTATTTAAAGTTACCTGACGTGCCACGTCATATCTCCTGATACACAGTCGGACTAATTACCAACGGTAGTGTGCAAACGCCTTGTTGGCCTCAGCCATACGATGCGTATCTTCTTTTTTCTTCATCGCAGCGCCACGACCCGCAGCCGCATCCATGAACTCACCAGCCAGACGCTCACGCATAGTCTTCTCACTGCGCTTACGGGCAAAGGTAATGATCCAGCGAATCGCCATTGCAGTACGACGCGAAGGAATAACCTCAACTGGCACCTGGTAAGTCGAACCGCCCACGCGGCGTGACTTAACCTCTACCAGCGGACGAACATTCTCCATCGCAGTCTTGAAGGTCTCAACAGGATCAGCACCCGAGCGCTCGGTCACCAGATCAAAGGCGCCATAGACAATCTGCTCTGCGGTACTCTTCTTGCCACCATCCATAACGCCGTTAATAAACTTAGCAACCAACTGGTCACCAAACTTAGGATCAGATAGAATCGTGCGCTTTGGTACTTCTCTTCTTCTTGGCATAACGTCCTCTTCTCTAACTTACTTTGGCCGCTTGGCGCCGTACTTGGAACGCCCCTGCATACGATTCTTAACCCCAGCGAGGTCAAGAGCACCGCGGACGATATGATAACGAACACCAGGAAGGTCTTTGACCCGACCACCACGAACCAGAACCACGGAGTGCTCCTGAAGGTTGTGGCCGACTCCTGGAATATAAGAAGTAACAACATGACCATTGGTCAAACGAACCCGAGCAACTTTTCGCAAAGCGGAGTTCGGCTTCTTAGGGGTCGTGGTATAAACACGCGTGCAAACACCGCGACGTTGAGGACACGCCTTCAACGCAGGTGCAGTCGATTTGGATACTTTTTTCTGCCGACCCTTACGAACCAGCTGATTGATTGTTGGCATCTGATAACTCCCAGGCCTATAAATGTTTATGGCCTCGCAGACCAATATTATTAAGGGGAAAAACTCGCGGATCTTATCAATCGAACGAGACCTTGTCAATCAAAATCTCGCCCTAACCGCAAATCTATTTCAAGTTTTGCTCAAGCTCCAGTTTCAGGTGTCTCAACCTGTCCGGCAGCCGCCATTTCTTTCTCATACTCAGCATCAAAGTCGATCGGTTCTTCGAGTTTCGGCTCTGGCTCAGGGGTACTGATCTCTGCAGCGCGGTACTTAGCGATACCGGTACCCGCAGGGATAAGGCGACCCATGATAACATTCTCCTTGAGACCACGCAGGTTGTCGACCTTGCCCTGAATTGAGGCCTGGGTCAAGACTTTTGTGGTCTCTTGGAAGGATGCAGCCGAAATAAATGATTCTGTCGTCAAAGAGGCCTTGGTAATACCGAGCATAACTGGCTCACCGATCGCCGGGCGACCGTTTGCAGCCAATACCCTCTCGTTCTCCTCCTCGAACATCCAACGATCGATCTGATCGTCGACCAGGAAGTTCGTATCACCGACATCCCTGATCTCAACCCGACGCAGCATCTGACGCACGATCGTCTCAATATGCTTGTCATTGATCTTAACACCCTGAAGGCGGTAGACCTCCTGGACCTCGTCGACAAGGAACTTAGCGAGCTCCTTAACACCAAGCACGCGCAGGATGTCATGGGGATTGGATGAGCCATCAACCAACTCTTCCCCGGCTCGCAAGTAATCGCCTTCATGGACAGCAATGTGCTTACCCTTGGCAATCAGATATTCTTTTGGTTCACCAATTTCCGGCGTGACAATAATCTTACGCTTGCCCTTGGCGTCCTTACCGAAGGAGACAACCCCGTCTATCTCTGTGATAACCGCAACCTCTTTCGGCTTACGTGCCTCAAAGAGTTCGGCAACCCGCGGTAGACCGCCGGTGATATCCTTGGTCTTGGTGGTTTCACGCTGGATCTTGGCGATGATCGTACCGGCGTGAATGGTAGCCCCTTCCTCGACGGAGATATTGGAACCAACCGGCAGCATGTAGCGCGCCTGATTGCCATTAGGCAACTTGAGCGCTTTGCCATCTTCGCCTTTAAGGGTAATCCGTGGACGCTTATCGGCCAACTTGGATTCGATAATAACCTTACGCGAGAGGCCGGTAACTTCATCGACCTGCTCCTCCATGGTGACACCTTCGGCGATATCCCCGAAATGGACTACACCAGCTGCCTCTGTAATGATCGGTACCGTGTAGGGATCCCAGGCAGCGATGACATCACCAGACTTGATTTGGCCGCCCTCTTGACGCGTCAGACGAGCACCGTAAACCACCGGGTAACGCTCACGCTCACGACCGGTCTCATCAACAATAAGGACTTCACCCTTACGGTTCATGACAATCGGGAAACCTTCAAAATCATCAACAGTCGTCAAGTTATTAAACTGCAGCGCACCGTCGAAGCGTGCCTCAAGCGAGGTCTGCTCGGCCCGCCGCGAAGCGGTACCACCGATGTGGAAAGTCCGCATCGTCAACTGAGTACCAGGCTCACCGATCGACTGTGCGGCAATGACGCCGACCGCCTCACCCAGGTTGACCAGATGACCGCGAGCCAGGTCGCGACCGTAACAGAGGGCACAGATACCGTGCTTGCTCTTACAGGTCAGCACTGAGCGGATGCTGATTTTTTCGATCCCGGCATCCTCAACCTGCTTCACCAGATCTTCATCGATCTGCTGGTTAGATTCAACCAACAGCTCATCAGTGACCGGATCAAAGACATCGTCGAGGGCAACACGACCGAGAATCCGATCGCCGAGATGCTCAATAATTTCACCACCCTCAGTGAGGGTAGAAACTTCAATCCCATCGATGGTATCGCAGTCATGCTCAATGATGATTGCATCCTGCGCAACATCAACCAGACGCCGGGTCAGGTACCCAGAGTTAGCCGTCTTAAGCGCGGTATCGGCAAGACCCTTCCGCGCCCCGTGGGTCGAGATGAAGTACTGCAGAACCGTCAGTCCTTCACGGAAGTTCGCCGTGATCGGAGTCTCGATGATCGAGCCGTCTGGCTTAGCCATCAGGCCCCGCATTCCCGCCAACTGACGAATCTGCTGGGCAGAACCCCGAGCTCCCGAATCAGCCATCATGTGGATAGCATTGAACGATGGGATCTCGACGACTTCACCGTCTTCAGATTTAACCTTGTCGACCGCGATATTGCCGAGCATGATGCCCGCGATATCTTCAGTACATTTGGCCCAGATATCGATGACTTTGTTGTAGCGCTCGCCATCGGTGATCAGACCCTCAGTATACTGCTGCATGATCTCCTTGACCTCTTCAGAAGCGGTCGCGATACGGGCGCCCTTGCTTTCAGGGATCTCCATATCGTCGAGGCAGATCGAGACACCGGCCAGCGTCGAATAACGAAAACCGGTCTCCTTCAATTTGTCGGCAAGGATAACCGTATCCTTGTTGCCGGCAAGACGGAAGCTGGCATCAATCAGATCCCCAACCTGCTTCTTACCAACAACCTTATTGACATGTTCAAACGGAATTGTCGCAGGCACTACCTCACGCAACAGGATCCGACCAACCGTCGTCTTGACCAACTCCAGAGGTGCCCCCTCTGCCGGGCTCATCCGCACGCGAATTCCAGCCTGCAGATCGACCTCACCCGAGTCAAACGCCATCCGGACTTCAGCTGGCGAGAAAAAAGCCTTACCGCTGCCGGTCACAAAGGGCCGTTCGCGGGTCATGTAGTAGAGACCCAGGACCATATCCTGTGAAGGCACGATAATCGGCTTACCATTGGCTGGCGAGAGGATGTTATTGGTCGACATCATCAAGACCCGGGCCTCGATCTGACTCTCAATCGAGAGAGGCAGGTGAACCGCCATCTGGTCACCGTCGAAGTCGGCATTGAACGCAGTACAAACCAAGGGATGCAGCTGAATCGCCTTACCCTCGATCAAGACTGGCTCAAACGCCTGAATACCAAGACGATGAAGGGTCGGTGCCCGGTTAAGCATAACCGGATGCTCCTTGATGACCTCCTCAAGTACGTCCCAAACTTCGGTCTTCTCTTTTTCAACCATCCGCTTGGCATTTTTGACCGTGGTGCTATGGCCGTACTCTTCAAGCTTCTGATAAATGAACGGTTTAAACAGCTCCAGCGCCATCTTTTTGGGCAGACCACACTGATGGAGCTTCAGCTCTGGTCCACAGACGATAACCGAACGCCCGGAATAATCGACCCGCTTCCCGAGCAGGTTCTGACGGAAACGACCGCCCTTACCCTTGAGCATGTCAGACAATGACTTGAGCGGACGCTTGCTCGGGCCAGTAATGGCACGACCGCGACGACCGTTATCAAACAGGGCATCAACCGACTCTTGCAGCATCCGCTTTTCGTTGCGGACAATAACCTCAGGAGCACGCAGCTCCATCAGCCGCTTCAGACGGTTGTTCCGGTTGATGACACGCCGGTAAAGATCGTTGAGATCACTGGTCGCAAAACGACCACCATCGAGCGGCACCAGTGGGCGCAGCTCAGGCGGCAGGACCGGGATGACCTCAAGGATCATCCATTCAGGACGATTCCCACTGTTGCGGAACGCACTGATAACCTTGAGGCGCTTCGAGGTTTTCTTGCGTTTCGCCTCACTGGTCGCTTCTTTCATGTCGATGCGTAGCTGATCGCCCTCAGTCTCGAGATCGATGTCAGCCATCAGCTCACGAACCGCTTCAGCACCCATTCCAGCGACAAATTGTCCGGCGAACTCGTCCATCGCCTCAATATATTTGTTTTCTGAGAGCAGCTGTCCCTTGACGAGACCGGTATCCCCTGCATCCAGGACGACATAAGCCTCAAAATAGAGAACCTTTTCAAGGTCCTTGAGGGTCATATCGAGCAGAGCACCTATGCGCGAAGGCAAGGATTTCAAGAACCAGATATGCGCAACCGGGCAGGCCAGGTCGATATGACCAAGACGCTCACGGCGAACCTTACTCGGGATAACTTCAACACCGCATTTTTCACAAACGATACCGCGGTGCTTCATGCGCTTGTATTTGCCGCAATTACATTCGTAGTCCTTGGTTGGACCAAAGATTTTGGCGCAAAACAAGCCGTCACGTTCCGGCTTGAATGTCCGGTAATTGATCGTTTCCGGCTTTTTGACTTCGCCAAAGGACCGCTCTCTAATCTTATCTGGCGAAGAAAGAGAGAGCTGAATCGCGTTAAAACTCAATGGATCCTTGGGGCGCTCAAACAGACCTAAGATATCTTCCAAAACGCATCCTCCTTATAGGATGAGTGTTCAGTACTTTGCGGGCACGACCGACAACCGTAAAACGGGTCAGCCTCGCTCCTCTTCGAGCAGATCGACGTCAAGACAGAGAGCCTGAAGCTCCTTGATGAGAACGTTAAACGACTCTGGGAGTCCGGCCTCAAGGGTATGCTTGCCCTTAACAATCGCTTCGTAGATCCGAGTACGACCGGCAACATCATCCGATTTAACAGTGAGGAATTCCTGCAGTGCGTGAGCCGCACCGTAAGCCTCCATCGCCCAAACCTCCATCTCACCCAGACGCTGGCCACCGAACTGGGCCTTACCACCGAGCGGCTGCTGAGTGACAAGACTGTAGGGACCAATCGAACGCGCATGGATCTTGTCATCGACAAGGTGATGCAGCTTGAGGATATACATGATGCCGACGGTAACCTTCTCCTTGAAGGGGATACCGGTCTTGCCGTCACAGAGGATCATCTGGCCGCTACTATTGAACCCGGCCTTCTCCATCTGCTGCTTCATGATCTTCTCACTGACACCTTCGAAAACCGGAGATGCCATCGGCACACCATGGGAGAGACGCCGCGCCAAAACCTTGAGGTCATCCTCTGCCAAGCCGTCAATAAAGCCATTGAGCTCTTTATCATCGTAGGCGGTCTTGATCTGCTCACGCAAGTCCTGCATCGCGGCCCCACTATCGAGGACCTTTTGGATCTGGCGACCCAGACCGCGTGCGGCAAGACCCAGGTGGGTTTCGAGAATCTGCCCAACGTTCATCCGCGAAGGTACACCCAACGGATTCAGAACGATTTCAACCGGAGTTCCGTCTTCCATATAGGGCATATCCTCTTGCGGCAGAATCCGCGAGAGAACACCTTTGTTACCATGACGACCGGCCATCTTGTCACCAACCTGCAACTTCCGCTTGATGGCGATATAGACCTTAACCATCTTGATGACACCCGGAGGCAAGTCATCACCGCGTTTGCACTTATCGATCTTATCGGCAAACACAGCCTGAACAAGTTGCTCACGTTCGGCAAGGCGGTTCAGGAGATCACTGACCTTCTGCTCAACATCAGCAGCGTCATCGAGTGACACTTCACGCATCCGCGCGAAGGGGATCATGTCAAAAATCTCATCGCTGATTTTGCGTTTCTTCGGCAAGAGACTCTTGCCCGCCTCATCAGAGATGCCGACGGCCGAAGTCTGGCCGATCAACAAGGATCCGATCGATTTGCGCGTTGAGGTGCGCAGGATGCGAATTTCATCATCCTGGTCCTTCAGCAACTTTTCGATCTCGATATTTTCGTTGTGCTCGGTCCGGGCATCCTTGTCTGAACCCTTGCGGGAAAAGACGCGTGCGCCGATAACCACGCCTTCTTCTCCTGGCGGGACACGCAGTGAGGTATCACGTACATCACCAGCTTTTTCACCGAAGATTGCGCGCAGCAGTTTCTCTTCAGGGGAAAGTTGGGTTTCTCCCTTGGGAGTAATCTTACCGACCAGGATATCGCCCGGCTTGACGTTTGCGCCGATCCGGATAATCCCCGACTCATCGAGATCCGCCAAGGCGTCTTCACCAAGGTTAGGGATATCGTCGGTGATCTCTTCCTTGCCGAGCTTGGTGTCACGTGCAACGCACTCGAACTCCTCAATATGAATCGAGGTATAGCGATCCTCCTGAACAACCTTTTCGGAAATCAGAATCGAATCCTCGAAGTTGTAGCCATGCCAGGGCATGAATGCGACCAGGATATTCTGCCCCAGAGCCAGCTCGCCCCATTGGGTCGAGGGTCCGTCAGCGATCACATCACCGCGCTTAACCCGGATACCTACCTTAACGATCGGCTTCTGGTTAATGCAGGTGTTCTGGTTAGAACGCGTAAATTTGAGCAGATTGTAGATATCGACTCCGGTGCCACTCTCATCGACTTCTTGCTCGTCGATTTGAACAACAATCCGGCCAGCATCGACACTCTCAACAACCCCATCGTGACGCGCAACGACCGAGTTACCCGAATCATGGGCAACAACCCGCTCCATTCCAGTCCCAACCAATGGAGCATCGGCACGCAACAATGGTACCGCCTGACGCTGCATGTTCGAACCCATCAGGGCACGGTTCGCATCATCGTTCTCAAGGAAAGGGATCAGGGCGGCAGCGACCGAAACAATCTGCTTCGGCGAAACGTCCATCAAGGTAACCTCAGGAGGAGCCATGAGCATGAACTCGCCGTCCTGGCGGACATTGACCAGTTCATTGATAAATTTACCCTTGGCATCAAGTGGAGCGTTAGCCTGGGCAATAGCGTGCTTTTCTTCTTCGAGTGCCGAAAAGTACTTAATTTCATTGGAGACTTGCCCTTCGCTAACCAAGCGATAGGGAGTCTCAACAAAACCATATTCGTTGATACGTGCGTAGGTTGCCAGAGAAGCGATCAGACCGATGTTCGGGCCCTCCGGCGTCTCAATTGGGCAAACTCGCCCATAGTGAGTCGGATGTACGTCCCGCACCTCAAAACCAGCGCGCTCACGGGTCAGACCACCAGGTCCAAGAGCAGACATACGACGCTTGTGAGTCACCTCAGACAGCGGGTTGGTCTGATCCATAAACTGTGACAACTGACTGGAACCGAAAAACTCTTTGACGACTGCCGAAACAGGCTTCGAGTTAATCAGGTCATGCGGCATCAGAGCATCGACATCCTGCAGGCTCATCCGCTCCTTGATTGCACGCTCCATACGGACCAGACCGACGCGATACTGATTTTCCAGCAACTCACCAACGGCACGCACGCGACGGTTACCGAGATGATCGATATCGTCAATATGGCCATGGCCATCCCTCAGACCGATCAGATAACCGACCACCTCAAGGATATCTTCCTTGGTCAGGGTCGGCAGATCGACAGGAGAATCGAGGCTCAGCTTATGGTTGAGCTTCAAACGTCCAACTGGCGAGATATCATAGCGGTCAGCGCTGAAGAACAGGCTGCCGAACAGATTGGTGGCAGTCTTAACCGTTGGTGGATCACCTGGACGCAGACGACGGAAGATCTCGATGATCCCCTCATCACTACTGTCGATCTTATCGATCAACAGGGTATCGCGCAGGTACGGTCCAGCAACGTGATTATCGATAAAGAGAATCTCAAACTCATTGATGCCGCGGCCACGCAGCTCTTCGAGAATAGACTCTGTCAGCTCACCATTAGCTTCAAGAACAACTTCACCGGTCGCAGTATCGACGATATCGGAAACAACAACCTTGCCTTCCAACTCCTCGACGGTCAGAGCGATAGACTCAATACCGGTCTCATCCATCTTACGGATAGCGGCTTTGGTAAACTTGCGGTTTGCCTTAACGATGACGTCACCGGCAGCCGAAACAACATCGGCATTCGAACGCTGGCCCGCCAACAGAGAGAGGTTCACCTTCTTGCGGTAACCAGTACCGTCGTAGGAGATCTCTTCCAGCTGGTAATAATGCCTGAGGAGTTCCTCAGTACTATAACCTAGAGCCTTGAGCAGAACTGTCGCAGGCAACTTACGGCGACGGTCGATACGCACATAAAGGATATCTTTATGATCAAAATCGAAATCGAGCCATGACCCGCGATAAGGGATGATTCGCGCACTGAACAGAATCTTTCCACTCGAGTGGGTCTTACCACGGTCGTGAGAAAAGAAAACTCCAGGCGAACGATGCAACTGACTGACGATGACCCGTTCGGTGCCATTAATAATAAAGGTACCGTTCTCGGTCATCAGCGGAATTTCGCCGAAATAGACCTCCTGCTCCTTGATGTCGCGAATCGATTGAGTCCCCGATTCCTTATCGACATCCCAGGTGACCAGGCGTACCTTGACTTTAATTGGCGCGGCAAATGTCATGCCCCGTTGATGACATTCTTCTACATCGTACTTAGGCGTACCCAGGCCGTAGGAGACATACTCCATCGAGCAGGTATCGCTAAAATCACGAATCGGAAAGACAGAGCGAAATACAGACTCCAGACCGATAGGACGCCGGGCCGAAGACGGAAGATCCGCCTGCAGGAATCGCGTATACGATGTTTTCTGAATATCAATAAGATTCGGAATATCGATGATATTCCCGGATTTTGCGAAGTGCTTCCGGAGGAGCGGGTTATTCGCAAACGAATAGGCCATGATTTCTCCTTTTGAGCAGGATCAATGGGCAAAGTCTTACCCCAGCCAGCCATTGGAACGACTATCTATAACATCAAGCACTCAGATTCATCATTCGCAACAACTATAGACGCCGGTAGCTTATCACCGACGCCAGGACCAACAGATAGGTCCGCCCCGACAAAGTGCCGAGGCTGATAACGACAATAGCCAAGGCCGCACAAAGACGACCTTGGCTACCTGTGAAGTTTAGGCGAAAGCTCTATTTGAGCTCAACACCCGCGCCGGCTTCTTCCAACTGCTTCTTGATGTCTTCGGCCTCATCCTTGGATACGGCTTCCTTAACGGTATTAGGTGCGCCGTCGACCACGTCTTTAGCTTCTTTAAGACCGAGGCCGGTGATAGCACGAACAACCTTGATAACGTTGATCTTCTTGTCACCACAGCTAGTCAGGACGACATCAAATTCGTCCTTCTCAGCAACAGCTTCGCCAGCAGCAGCAGGAGCAGCAGCAGCAGGAGCAGCAGCAGAAACGCCGAATTTCTCTTCGAGTTCCTTAACGAATTCAGACATTTCGAGAACGGTCATGCTCCCCAGAAATTCTACAACTTGTTCTTTGGTGATTTCAGCCATTTTGTTCCTCCACTTATAGATAGATTTGAGCGTATTTAGTTTCGTTTAAAAACGGTACCAGTCTTAGGCTGCTTTGCTTTGGGCAATAGCACCTAGAACCTGAACCAGTGAGCGCGGGATGGCCGCCATGGTTCCAACAAAGTTGGAAGCCGGGGCATTCATCGAGCTCAAAGCCTTCGCCAGCAGCTCTTCGCGACTTGGCAGCTTTGACAAAGCCGTAATGTCTGCGACACTGAGCAACTTACCGTCAAGAACACCAGCTTTCAGTTCAAAAGTCTCGATCTCTGCAGCATACTTGGCTAAAATCTTGGCAGGGGCTACGACATCATCACCAGCAAAGGCAATCGCGGTCGGCCCAGCACAAAACTTCTCGAGTTCTGCAAGATGGGTCCCCTTCGAGGCCAGACGCAGCAGGCTGTTCTTAACAACACGATAATCAACACCCGCAGTGACGAGTTCGCGGCGTAGACGGGTTACCTGATCAACGTTAATTCCACGGTAATCGGCGATGAATGCTGCCTTGGTACCGCTGATCTTGCCAGCGAGTTCCGCAACTATCTGCTCTTTCTCTGTTCTGTTCATACATCTCCTCCTTTCTTAAGTAGTGTCGGGATATAAATCCCACCCAAGTCAAGGCAGGGGAGACGTTATAAAAACGTCACAGAACCCTTTAGGGCCTCGGCAGGTGTTACCTTTAAACGCCTTGCGGCGTGCCTGCTGTCTTTGGACTTGGTCTGTATAGCAAGCCGTCATTACGGACAACCTGTTTTAGCGTAGAGCAGCCTGAACGTCGGCAACATCAATGAGGATGCCAGGGCCCATGGTCGAAGAGATCGAAATCTTCTTCATGTAAATCCCTTTGGCCGAAGAAGGCTTGGCTTTAATCAAGACATCAAGCAGCGAAAGTAAATTTTCGCGCAATTTGACGACATCAAAAGAAGCCTTGCCAACAGCAGCGTGAATAATACCGGCCTTTTCGACACGGTACTCAATCTTACCGGACTTTGCTTCAGTGACAGCACGCGCGATATCTGGGGTCACAGTGCCAACCTTAGGGTTAGGCATCAGACCACGAGGACCGAGCAGACGACCGATTTTTCCGACTACACCCATCATATCGGGAGCAGCAATGGCAGTATCGAAATCGAACCAGCCACCCTGAATTTTTTCAGCCAGATCATCACCACCAACATAGTCTGCGCCAGCAGCTTCGGCTTCTTGAACTTTTTCACCCTTGGCAAAAACCAAGACGCGAACGTCTTTACCCAGACCATTCGGTAGCACGACAGCACCACGGACCATCTGGTCAGCCTTACGCGGGTCAACACCGAGACGGACGCACACCTCTACGGACTCGTCAAACTTGGCGAAAGTTCCCTCTTTGAGCAGTGCAAGGGCTTCGTCAAGCGTATAAGCGCGCGAGCGGTCAACCTTCTCCTTGGCGTTACGAATCTGTTTACCTGTTGCCATGATATATCTCCACTATTCACCTTAAATCAGGCGATTTCAATTCCCATGCTTCGTGCAGTTCCTTCGATGATCCGCACTGCCGCTTCTTCAGAAAAAGCGTTAAGGTCGGCCATCTTCAATTGCGCGATCTCAAGAACCTGCGCATTTGTGACCTTGCCCACCTTCTCCTTGTTCGGCACACCGGAACCCTTTTTCAGACCGGCAGCCCGCATCAATAGAACGGCAGCTGGCGGGGTCTTGGTGATGAAGGTGAAAGAACGATCGGCATAAACGGTGATAACCACCGGAATAACCAGACCGGCCTGGTCCTGGGTCTTGGCGTTATACGCCTTGCAGAACTCCATGATATTAACCCCGTGCTGACCTAACGCGGGACCAATCGGCGGCGAGGGATTCGCCTGTCCGGCAGTGATCTGCAATTTAATCTGTCCAATTACTTTTTTGGCCATTACTGACTCCTTAAGAACTTACCGGCCGCACGCGGCTCAGCTGGTCTTTTCTACCTGTATGAATTCAAGTTCAACCGGGGTACCCCGACCAAATATACTAACCATAACCTTGAGAGTGCCACGCTCAGGGCGGACATCCTCAACCACACCCGTGAAGTTGAGAAATGGTCCATCAACCACTCGTACCGTTTCACCCACGTCGAACAAGACCTTCGGCTTAGGCTTCTCAACACCCTCTTCCATCCGATTGGTGATCTTCTTGACCTCTTCATCGGGTATAGACGGGGGGGTCTGACCGCCACCAACGAAACCAGTCACCTTGGAAGTACCGGTCACAACATGCCAGGTCTCGTCATTCAACTCCATCCTCACCAGGATATATCCGGGGAAGAATTTACGCGTAGAAGTTCGACGCTCTCCTTTGCGCATCTCGACCACTGTCTCGGCAGGGATCAAAATCTCCTCAAAGCAATCCTCGACCCCCATTGAACGTATACGTTCTTCGAGACTCAGCTTTACTTTGTTCTCATACCCAGAGTAGGTATGAACGCCGTACCATCGCATGGTCATAGTGTTTCCTTCTCCGCGATCATCCAAGGATCATACGAATCAGTCGCGCCAGGATCAGATCAACCCCGCCGAGAAAGACCGCTGAAACAAGGACCAGAACAATAACGACCAGAGAAGAGGCGTAGGTATCCTTGCGCGTAGGCCAGGTTACCTTTTTCAACTCCGCCTTTACATTGGCGAAAAACTCATTTGTCTTAGCAATCATGATCTGTCGGCCCCTATACAAGCATTCTGTGAAAGTGGCAGGCCAGGAGGGACTCGAACCCCCAACACCCGGATTTGGAGTCCGGTGCTCTAGCCGTTAGAGCTACTGGCCTGCAAGCCATCGCAAAAAACATCCCGCAAAGCAGAATGAATACTACTTGGTTTCCCGGTGCGGGGTATGCTTACGACAGAAACGACAATATTTACTGAATTCAAGTTTGTCAGGGGTATTTCGCTTATTCTTGGTCGTCGTATAATTACGTTGCTTGCACTCAGTGCAGGCCAAAGTGACGATATCACGCATGTCGTTGTCCTTAATGTCTTCGTCCCGGATGACTCCGGGACGAAGGATAAAACCTAAAGTGCTGCCTACTCGATAACTTCGCTGACAACACCGGCGCCGACAGTACGGCCACCTTCGCGGATAGCGAAGCGCAGCTCTTTGTCCATGGCGATCGGAGTGATCAGATCTACGGTCATAGCGATATTGTCGCCAGGCATAACCATCTCGATGCCTTCAGGGAGAGTAACAATCCCGGTGACATCAGTGGTACGGAAATAGAACTGAGGACGATACCCCTTGAAGAACGGGGTATGACGACCACCCTCTTCCTTGTTCAGGATGTAGGCCTCAGCCTTGAACTTGGTGTGCGGAGTGATACTGCCGGGCTTGGCCAGAACCTGGCCACGCTCGATATCTTCACGCTTGAGACCGCGCAGCAAGATACCGCAGTTATCGCCAGCCTGGCCCTGATCGAGCAGCTTGCGGAACATCTCAACACCGGTCACAACTGACTTGGCAGTATCCTTCATGCCGACGATCTCGATCTCTTCCTGAACCTTGATGATACCGCGCTCAACCCGACCGGTCGCAACAGTCCCACGACCCGAGATTGAGAAGACATCCTCAACCGGCATCAGGAACGGCAGGTCGATCGCACGAGCAGGCTCGGGGATGTATTCGTCAACCGCAGCCATCAGCTCGAGAACTTTATTCTTACCGATTTCGTCATCACGGCCCTCAAGGGCGGCCAGAGCGGAACCAGCAATAATCGGGATATCATCACCCGGGAAATCATAGCTGGAGAGCAGCTCACGCAGCTCCATGTCGACCAGCTCGAGCAGCTCCTCGTCATCAACCATGTCGGCCTTATTGAGGAACACGACCATAGCAGGAACGCCAACCTGACGAGCGAGCAGGATGTGCTCACGAGTCTGGGGCATCGGACCATCAGCGGCAGAACAGACCAGAATAGCGCCGTCCATCTGTGCGGCACCGGTGATCATGTTCTTGACGTAGTCAGCGTGACCCGGGCAGTCAACGTGGGCATAGTGGCGATTTTCGGTTTCATACTCGACGTGAGCGGTGGCGATAGTAATACCGCGCTCGCGCTCTTCTGGAGCGTTGTCGATCTGATCGAATGCCTTAACAATGCCACTACCGCTGGCCTCAGCCAGAACCTTGGTGATTGCAGCAGTCAGAGTCGTTTTGCCGTGATCAACGTGACCGATGGTCCCGATATTGACGTGCGGCTTCGATCTGTCAAATTTTTCCTTGGCCATTGATTATTCCTCCCTTTTGTCGTCTTTAACGTCTACTGTTTTTGTTTGAGTTGAACACGCCTGAGAATTCTGCAGCAGATGCACTTAACAAACGTCCGCTGTTTCGATATGGAGCTCACAATCGGAATTGAACCGATGACCTCATCCTTACCAAGGATGTGCTCTACCATCTGAGCTATGTGAGCTTATACCAAAACCGCCACCGATGTTTATGGAGCGGGAAACGGGATTCGAACCCGCGACCCTCAGCTTGGAAGGCTGACGCTCTAGCCAGCTGAGCTATTCCCGCCTAAACATCATGACTGCGCACAAACGCATTCTATTGCTGTACAGACTGTTGTCTGCCTATAAACTGGACCTCAGCATCAATCCTGCTCCAGTTCAAACGACCTCAGGGTCTCCTGGAATACAGCAACCAAACCTTATCCGGCGAGCAAAGTTGGTGGAGGGAGGAGGATTCGAACCTCCGAAGTCTACGACGTCAGATTTACAGTCTGATCCCTTTGGCCACTCGGGAACCCCTCCAGGGGACTTTGTTCAATATTCAATTTTTGTCGGGTTAAGCCCGTCAAGCTTATAAATGGAGCTGGCGACAGGAATTGAACCCGCAACATCCTCATTACAAGTGAGGTGCTCTACCAGTTGAGCTACGCCAGCAACGGGCGCGTTTATACCCCAGTTTGAAAGACAATGCAAGCATAAAATTATCGCATCGTCGACAGGCCCCTTGGGTCAGGCGCGACAAGCAACGATATTTATACCAAGGCTTGATCAGTGTCAAGGTTTTTAGCGAAAAAAAATATCCCCGCGACAGAGAGGCCTTCGCTAAAGCGAGTCCAAGCGTCCAAACAGTAACTTAACACCATCGCGCACGACCATCCTCCCGGTCGGCCCACACGCATGCTGCTACCCGCTTCACTCCACTGATCAATAAAAAACTCGGGTACTTCCAGAATTATGAAAGCACCCGAGTCGACACTAAAGCACGGCGATACTAATTTGCGGCAATACGCTTAAAGATAATCATCAGGATGATTTTTTACTCGCACAACCATTAATACCAAGCAAGCTATAGACGAAGCAGAATCCAACGAAACCGGTAATCAGGGGAATAAAGCCCAGGAGCGCAAGTACCCGCAAGTCATGATTGCTCAATACGAAAAAAAACGAGCAGCCCAAGCCCTAGGACAATTCGCGCAATGCGATCATAGATGTGAACGTTTTTCTCCACGATGAGACCTTCCGGATCGATTAGTTCGAAACAGGGATTACGGGTTGCCAGACTGAAGCTTGCTCCGTCCCTGACCAGAGCCGCGAAAGTCCCCCCCTACAAACGAACAAGAGCGTCCCTATTTATTGGCATTACCCTGGCGCACGACCTCAAACAGGGCGACGGCCGCCGCAACTGAAGCATTGAGAGATTCAATCTGGCCAGACATCGGAATCGCCAGCAGTCCATCACAATGGTTGCGGACGTTGGGACGCATCCCCTTCCCCTCGCTGCCGACAATCAAGGCCAGGTTGCCGGTTAAATCGACAGAGAAGAGATCCTGCGAGCCCTCGTCTCCTGCCAGGCCATAGCACCAGACCCCCTCTTTCTTTAATTCTTCTATCGTGCGTGAGAGGTTTGTGACCTGACAGAGCAAGAGGTGGCTGAGCGCCCCGGCCGCGGTCTTTTCTACCACCGGGGTCACCGAACAGCTGCGATCCTTGGCGACAAACACACCATGACAACCGGCTACCTCGGCACTACGCAGGATGGCGCCGAAGTTATGTGGATCGGTAACACCATCCAGAATCAGAAAAAACGCACTCCGCCCACTATTGCGCCAACAGGCGAGCAGCTGATCAAACTCGGCGTAGACAAAGGGCGGGAGACGCAACAACACCTGTTGATGGCGATTATGGCCCGCCAGGCGGTCAAGCTCCGGCTTGTCGATCAGCCGGATACGCACATTCTGCTCTTCAGCCTGGGCGCGTAACTCTTCCAGCCGCGGGGCCAGACGGCCATTCGGCAAAATCAATTCAAGCGGCTTGCGCTCGCCAGCAGTAAGCGCCTCAGCGACGGGGTTTATACCATGCAGCAAATCACTCATTTCAGGTTCAAGGCTCCAGCGATCTCTTCAAGAATCAATCGCGCCGCTGCGGCCGGATCCGCCGCCGCAGAGATCGGACGGCCAACCACCAGGTGACTGGCACCAGCAGCAATCGCCTCAGCCGGGGTTGTCACCCGCTTCTGATCATCCATGGCCGCAAAAGATGGCCGTACCCCGGGAGTCACAATGGCAAAATCATCGCCGCAGGCCGCACGGATCAATGCGACCTCCTTGGGGGAAGCAACCACACCGTCGAAACCCGCCAGTTTGGTCAACTCGGCCAGGCGCGGCACCATCTCCGCTACCGGTCGATCGATACCGACACCACGCAGGGTCTCCTCGGTGGAAGAGGTCAATATTGTCACCGCCAGCATGATCGGACGTGGCTGGTTATGCTGCTGACACCAGGCATCAACCTCTTCAACGGTTTTCTGCATCATTTCAAGACCGCCCAGGGCGTGGACATTAAACATGCCCACCCCGAGACGACAGGCCTCAACCCCGGCCTTGGCAACGGTATTGGGGATATCATGATATTTGAGATCGAGGAAAACGTCGGCCCCGCGCTCACGAATCATTTCGACAACCCGTGGCCCGCAGCGGGTAAAAAGCTGCTTACCGACCTTGAACAGACCAACCTGCTGATGCAACAGCTCAACCCACTCCTGGGCCTTCTCAAAGCTATCAACATCCAGGGCAAAGATCAGTCGCTTGCGTGCCTCTTCCATCATCAGTCGTTTCTCCCAACCAGCGCCTTGACCCGGTTGCTGATCTCCTGTACCCGCACGATCAACGCCTGGGCTTGCGCCGTTTCAAGTTCGCGGCGTACCGCCAGCAATTCCATGTGAACCAGTTCGCCAAGTGCATCAGCGAGTAATTTTTTCTTATCGCCCTCTTCAAGCCCGGCAAGGTTCTGCACCACGCGATTGCCGTCGAGGGTTCCATCCTCCTTCAATTCGACATCACGCAGGACGAAAGAGTAGGGTTGCGGCAGGTCCCCCAGAAAGAGATTGATCTCTTCGGAAAAACCCGCAAATTCCTTGGTAACCCGGCCGTAGATTGCCTTGAGAACGCTGTTGTAAATCATCAGCACCTGACCGAGATCACCACCTATTTCAGTAACCGCCTGCTCTTCCATCGCCAGCATCCGCTTTTCGAGCAGAGCATAGAGCACACGCATCCCGTCGAACTCGCGCATCCCGCACTTACGAAACAGATCCAGGGCAGAGACCTGCCCAGACCGGGAATAGGTATAGAATTTCTTTTCCGCCTGGGAAAGATCGGCAGGCAGCCGGTCTGTTCCACGGGGAAAGTGCTCGAGAGAGATGATCTTACGCATAAAGAGCGCACCCTCATCCTGACGACGCAACCCCTCCATAATGATATTCTGGGTACTCATCGACAGCCGGATAATCTGCTCGCTGTCGAGGGTCTTGGCGCAGAAGGCAAAGCTGCCACTTTCGGCCGTAAACAGTTGGTAGACGATCCCCTCAACCTGGGTGCGGACCGCCAGCCACAGATCCTTGGGCGAAACCACCCCCCTTTCAACCAAAACCTTGCCAAGGGTCGTACGCCCCGTGGAGACACCCCGGGCATGCTGCAAGGCATCGCGTTCTACCATGCCGGTGGCAAAGAGGATCTCGCCAATATCTTCATTGGTAAAGTTACTGGTCGCAAAAACGATCTCGCCGTTTTGGAAATAGAGGGATTTCTCACCGGCCGCCAGATTGAAGTGCAGGATACCGGTTTTGCGGAACATATTGAAGAAAGAGAGCAGATCAGGAATGAGCATATCCCCGAGGAAACCGGCCATCACCACCCGCTCGCCCTCTTCTTCCCGGCCGAGCACCAGGTGCCGCCGCGAACAGGAGAGATTCACCAGCGGATCGTCTCCGAGCAACTCATGCAACTCGCTGTTCAGCGCGACCTGCCCCAGTTTATCTATATAGATTTTTTCCGTTTCCATACGCTTACTATTCCGACGTCACTTCAACAGTTAAATGTTCGGCTCAAAGCGCCGCATCAACCCTGCTTCGCAATTTTTCAGCCGCCGTGGCAAGGGATAGCATTTCTATGTCACTCCCAGCACGTGCCTTAAGCTCAACCTGACCCTCTTTAAGCCCGCGCGCTCCAACCGTCACCCGGAGTGGGATACCGATCAAATCAGCATCCTTAAACTTGGCACCGGGTCGCTCATCGCGGTCATCGAGCAGAACCTCAACCCCGACCTCGAGCAGATCGGCATAGAGCTTCTCAGCCGCTTCGCGGACTGTGTCGTCCTTGGGGTTAAGCATCACCACCAGCACCTGAAAGGGGGCGATCGGCATTGGCCAGATGATTCCATCATCATCGTGATTCTGCTCAATCGAAGCGGCGACGGTACGCCCGATGCCGATCCCGTAACAACCCATAATCAGATTACGGCTCTTACCCTGATCATCGAGAACCGTAGCGCCCATCGCCTCGGAATATTTGACCCCCAGCTTGAAGACATGTCCAACCTCAACCCCGCGCCAGCCTTCCAGCTTACCGCTACAGTGCGGGCAGGGATCGCCAGCAACCGCCTGACGCAAATCAGCGAAGGTTTCGACGCCAAAATCACGTTCGAGGTTGGCACCTATATAGTGTGCATCTTGCTCGTTGGCTCCGACCACAAAATCGCTCATCTGGCGCACATCATTATCGGCGATAATCCGCAGTTTCAGACCAATCGGACCGGCGAAACCGGTTGGCGCGCCAGTCGCCTTAACCACATCGGCATCCTCTGCCATCACCACCCACTCACTCCCGAGCAGGTTATGCAGTTTGATTTCGTTCAGCTCATGATCACCACGCAGCAGCACCGCGACCAGCTGATCAGTGCTGGTTTGCACGATCAGGGTCTTAACCAGCTTGCGGGCAGAAAGTTTAAGGAAAGCCGCGACCTCTTCGATCGTCTTCTGGTTTGGCGTTGCGACCTTCTCGAGAGATTGCCCGGCCAGTGCGGCAGCGGCGTCACTGACCCGGATCTCGGCCTTTTCGACGTTAGCGGCATACTCACAGCTGTCACAGGAGACGATAGCATCCTCTCCCGCTTCGGCCAACACCATGAACTCATGGCTGAAGGAGCCACCGATGGCACCAGAATCGGCCTCGACCGCACGAAAATTAAGCCCGCAACGTTCGAAAATGCGCCGATAAGCCTGATACATCTTCTCGTAGGACTTATCAGCGCTGTCTTCTTCCAGATCGAAGGAATAGGCATCCTTCATGATAAATTCGCGCCCACGCATCAGGCCGAAACGGGGACGAATTTCATCGCGAAATTTCGTCTGGATCTGATAGAGATTAAGCGGCAACTGGCGATAGGAGTTAACCGTATTGCGCACGATATCGGTCACCACCTCTTCATGGGTAGGTCCCATGCAGAATTCGGTCTCCTTGCGATCCTTGAAGCGCAACAGCTCCTTGCCATATTTTTCCCAACGGCCCGATTCCTGCCAAAGTTCGGCCGGGTTAGCCATCGGCATCAGGCATTCGATCGCTCCCGCGCGGTTCATCTCATCACGCACGATCTGCTCGACCTTGCGGATCGCACGCAACCCGAAAGGCATGTAGCTGTAGATTCCAGCCGCGACCTTACGGACCATGCCGGTTCGGGTCATCAACTGGTGGCTGATAATCTCGGCGTCGGCCGGGCTCTCTTTTAAGGTGGGGAGTAAATACTGACTGTAGCGCATGGAATCGATCCTGATCTTCTATTGAGCTGGTTTATAAACAACAAAATGAGCTAGAAAACTACTCCGAATTGGCAGGAAAAGCAAGAGTGGTTGCGACCTAAGGTGAGCCATATGAAACTAGATTTGCGTCCTTAAGGCCAGAGGAAAGACAACATCGGGAGCGGTACCGACAACGATATCCTCAACGACTGCCAGTTCCAGAGCGCTATGCTCTCCCACCGCGATACTCCCGCCCATAGCCAATTGGCCTGCGAACTGATTCAGTTCCCGCTGCCAGCCCCCCTTGAAAAGAGCACTATGCCCGCCGAACTGAAGCGGCAAGCCAAAGGCTGCCCAGGGCTGCCAGGCAATCCCCAGACTGCACCCGCCCCGCACCGGGCGACAGAACGTTGGCCGCGCCAAGGGACGGTAAGCCGTAGCCGCGGGCTAGCGGCGAAAGGTTGCGCGTCGTCAAGGGGAGCAGTTCGAAGCCTGAGGCCCAAGCCGGTAAACCAACGCCAAGCGCAAAGAGTAAAAAGAGTGCGCGCAACGCCATAACCTCGGTTACTCCCCCTGCTGTCGCTCAGCAGCCATTGCCTGCGCCTCTTCGACCAGGGCATCGGCGAGTTGATCCTCGGGAACCTTGCGCACGACTTCACCATTCCGAAACAGAATCCCCTGCCCCTTGCCCGCCGCGATACCCAGGTCGGCCTCCTTCGCCTCACCCGGTCCATTGACCACGCAGCCCATCACCGCAATCGTCAGGGCGACCGGCAGATCATGCAGACGCTGCTCGACCTCTTCGGCGACCTGAATCAGGTTGACCTGACAACGGCCGCAGGTCGGACAGCTGATAAAGATCGGGCCACGCTCGCGCAGGCCCAGGCTCTTCAATATTTCAAAGCCGACCCGCACCTCTTCGACCGGATCACCGGTCAAGGAGACGCGCAGGGTATCACCCAGCCCGTCATAAAGCAGGATACCCAGCCCGATCGCACTCTTGATCGTGCCGCTCCAGGTCGTACCCGCTTCGGTAATCCCGATATGCAGTGGATAATCGACCTGCCCGGCCAACAAACGGTAAGCCTCGACGGTGCGCGGGATATCCGAAGCCTTGAGGCTGACCTTGATTTCGGGATAGTTCAACTCTTCGAGCAGCCGGATATGGCCGAGAGCACTCTCAACCATCGCTTCAGCGCTGGGGTGGCCATACTTTGCCAACAGCTCTTTTTCGAGGGAGCCACCGTTGACCCCGATGCGGATCGGTACCTTGCGCTCGGCACAGGCCTTGACCACCTCTTCAACCTTCCAGCGTTCGCCGATGTTGCCCGGATTCAGGCGCAACCCGTCCACCCCCTGCTCCAGCGCAGCCAGCGCCAGGCGGTAATCGAAGTGGATATCGGCCACCAAGGGCATCGGGCAATCCCGCACGATCGAACCCAGATTTTCGGCGGCCTGCATATCGGGCACCGCACAGCGCACAATCTCACAGCCAACCTCGGCCAACCGCTCGATCTGAGCCAGGGTCGCCGCGGTATCACGGGTATCGGTGTTGCACATCGACTGCACGGCCACCGGCGCGCCGCCGCCGATGGCGAGGTCGCCCAGCTTGAGTTGTCTGGTTTGATGTCGCATATATTGCTGATGTCCCTTGCTTTAGAAATGGGGGGATAAATAGAAAGGGCGAGACTAGCCAGTGAAGGCGCAGGAAGTCAAGACGAACAGGCTGGCAGACGCAACGGAATCCACGCGCTTCAGTTGCCATTGCGGCGGCAACCTCGCATGCCATAAAGCTGGAGCTGCCGAAGGCTGCACCGCGTTGCGCAACTCTTCCGGGGGGCAGCGCGGCGACCAAGGCGGGACCATAGGATTCGATCCTGATCGCAATACCCCTCGCGGCTTATGAAATACATCCACCTGTCCACTTCCACGACACCCTCTGTCCCCCTTCTTACAGGCTGGCAAGCCTGATCCCAAGCCCTGACTATAAGAACGAAGAAGAGCCGCTTCTCGACCATTTACTTTTGCGACAGTGGAGTAGCGGCCCTTCTTTAGTTTTTTCTATCCGTGCACGAGTGAATCACATGCAAAGAGATGTGGCTGGCTTTAGTATTTGCCAAATTCGGCGGCGTCCAAGGCAATCCCGATTGCGGCCGACCTCTCTTCGAATGGCGCAGCTGGTGAGGCAGTGGCCTGAGACCAGCCGACTTGCGTCTGCCG
>JAAXQE010000154.1 GCA_012974425.1 Geopsychrobacter sp. | reverse complement strand
GCCGGAGAGTTCCTCGGCAGCGGCAGCGCTCTCTTCGGCACTCGCGGTATTCCGCTGCGTGACCTGATCGATCTGGTTCAGCCCTTGACTGATCTGACTGATCCCCTGTGCCTGCTCGTTGCTGGCGGCGGCGATCTCCGAAACCAGATCGGTCACCTTGGTGATGCCGGTGACGATCTCGTCCAGGGCCCCGGCGGTGCGCTCGGCGATCTGGGCGCCGTTCCTGGTCTTTGCCACCGAACCCTCGATCAGCTCCGAGGTCTCGGCGGCGGAGTCAGCCTGGCTGCCCAGCTCGTTGGCCTGGGCGGCATTTTCGGCGCTGAGCTGGATCTGGGAACCGATCTCGTTCATCGAGGCGCTGATCTCTTCGAGGGAGGCCGCCGACTCGGTGGCGCCCTGGGAGAGGGTCTGGCTGGAGTCGGAGACCTGGGTGCGGCCCGAGGCGATCTGCTCGCCGGACAGCTGGATCTGGGCCATAATCTCATTGAGCTCTGCGCCCAGTGGCTTAAGGGCGCCGCGGAGCAGGTCCCGCTCATCACGCGGGCTGACCTCGAAGGTAAGTTCCCCTTGGCCAGCTTCTGCAGGCTGTCTACCACCTCGTTCTGCAAGCTGTCGGCGAAGTCGTCCATCGCCCGGGCCATCTGGCCGATCTCATCTCTGGTATCAAGCTTGAGGCTGCTGTCGATTTGTCCCTTCTCCAGCTCCTGAATCATGCTGACGGTTCTGCGCATCGGCAGGATGATGCCGCGGGCGAAGAAGATGAAGGCGGGGATCAGCAGGCCGAGGGTGACGAGGTAGATGACGGCCAGTTCGATGTCGGCCAGGACGATCTCCTCATTCATCTGGGCCGCGGCCTCATTAAACTCCTCGTGGACCGAGGTGGCAAAGGTCTCGAGGTTCTCCTCCAGGAGCTCCGCGAGCTGGTTCAGCTTGCTGTCGGCCGCGCTGATCTCCTGCCGGGCATCGCCCTGCTTGACCAGGGCGATGATCTGGTGGGCGGTAGCGGCGTAATCGGCGATCTCCCGCTGGATGCTGCCGGCCAGCTGCTTCTCTTGGTCGGTATCGGCAATCCGGTCGAGGAGGCCGGCTTTCTCCTGCAGGAGATCGAGATAGTGTTCGACCTGTCTCGCCTTCTCACCGGGGAACTTCCCCTCCAGGCTGCCGGCGATGATCTCCAACACCCCGAGCGCGACGTGCAGCTCTGCCTTCACCATCGTCTCCAGGCTACGGAACTGATCATCACGTTCCTTGATGACCTCGAAGGTGTGCTCGGTATCCAGGTTGGTCATTGTAGGCCAGGCCGCCGAGGGCGCTGAGGCCGACAAACACCAGGATTCCCATGGCGATCATTTTCGTTTTGATGGTCCAGTTCTTCGTCTGAGTTTACCCTTCTGCAGTGGTGCGAGGAATATTCTGTGCGGCTAGCCAGACAGTCAAGACTGTGCGATTCGCTCCGATATGAGCCTTCATGGCCAGGCAAGGGATACTCTTCACAATGGAAGCTCCAGCCTGACCTTTCTAAGGATTTCATAATTTGGAAAAACTAACCAACTGTCAAGGAATAGCTCAGCAGAGTCCATACCTAATATCTCCCTATGGTAAATTTTACCCAGGTCTGAGGATGGAGACTTGCCGCAGGGTTCGCACAACGCACAAAAAAAGGGGATACTTATTGAGAACTTACAACAATATATCGAAGAGGGTTGCTCGGGTCATTAGCCGTCATACGGGCCAG
>JAAXQE010000046.1 GCA_012974425.1 Geopsychrobacter sp. | reverse complement strand
CCCCCTGGAGCCCCCGCCATGACGGCCGTGGCCCCACCTGGAGCAACTCGCTGTTCGAGGACAACGCCGAGTTCGGTTTCGGCATGCGTCTGACGGTGGACAAGTTCACCGAGTACGCCCGTGAGATGGTCGAGCGTATGAGCGCCTGTGGCTGCAAGGCCTGCGACAGCGACCGTGCCCTGTTTGCCGAGATCCTCGGTGCAGATCAGAGCACCCAGGAAGGGATCGAACTCCAGCGCGAGCGCGTCGCCAGGCTCAAGAAGCTGATGGAGGGCTGCACCGACTCCGAAGCCAAGCAGCTCGTTTCTCTGGCCGATTACCTGGTCAAGAAATCTGTCTGGTGCATCGGCGGTGACGGTTGGGCCTATGACATCGGTTATGGCGGACTCGACCACGTACTGGCCACCGGCGAGAATATCAATCTCTTCGTCATGGACACCGAGGTTTACTCCAACACCGGCGGTCAGGCTTCCAAGTCGACTCCGCTGGGCGCCGTTGCTCAGTTTGCCGCCGGCGGCAAGAAAATGCCCAAGAAGGATCTGGGTATGATTTCCATGACCTATGGCAATATCTATGTCGCCAAGATCTCTCTGGCCAACCCCGCTCAGGCTATCAAGGCCCTGATCGAAGCCGAAGCCTATGACGGACCTTCACTGGTTATCGCTTACACCCACTGCATTGCTCATGGTATCGCGATGGACAGCGCGATCGAGGGTTGTAAGGATGCGGTGAACTCCGGCCACTGGCCGCTGTTCCGCTACAATCCGGATCTGGCCAAAGAAGGCAAGAATCCCCTGCAGCTCGACAGCAAGGATCCGTCGATCAGCTTCGAGGACTTCGCAGGCAAGCAGAACCGCTTCAAGGTTCTCAAGAAGATCAACCCCGAAGCGGCCGAAACCCTGATGGCTCAGGCCAACCAGGAAACGGCATCACGCTACGGGCTTTACAAGAAGCTGGCCGAGATGCAGGCCGACTGCGGCAAGTAAGCTGCCTTTAGACAGGGTATGATTCCTCAAGGGTAGCGGCACCTGTATCCGCTGCCCTTGAGGCGCATGTTTCTCCCAGACGCATGAGCTCCAACAAGCGACCCATCTATAATTCAACAATCCCTCTCGGCTAAGCGTCTCATTCTGGAAGCCAAACATTCGCAAATCACAAAAAATCGTCAGGGTGCGGCGCGGTTTTCGGACTTTTCGTTCGCAACATGCTAATATCCCAAGGGATTGTATCCCTCCGCTGAGCCGACAGGAAAATCGGGCAAGCGGGGCGGCAAATCCTAAATATCTCTGTTTATTGCTCCTATGGATTTGGCCGGCACCAATCCAGACCGCCAAACTCCTGAACTGAAAAATAATGAAGGAACATCAATGGCTGCAGCTGAAAAACCGAAACGCCTGAAGAAGGAATTAAGGCTGCTCGACGTCTATGCCATCGCCACCGGCGCGACCCTGAGTGCCGGTTTCTTCCTGCTGCCGGGGATCGCAGCTAGCGAGGCGGGGCCGGCCCTGGTGCTGGCCTACATGCTGGCTGCCATCCCCCTGATTCCTGCCATGTTCAGCGTTATCGAACTGGCGACCGCCATGCCGCGCGCCGGCGGGGTCTATTATTTTCTGGATCGGGCCTTCGGGCCCCTTCTCGGCACCATCGGCGGCATCGGCACCTGGTTGGCCCTGCTGCTCAAGGTCGCCTTCGCCCTGGTCGGCATGGGCGCCTATATCTCGCTGTTCGTGCCGGATCTGCCGATCGTGCCGGTCGCCGTGGCGATCGCTGTGCTGCTCGGCCTGGTTAATCTGGTGGGCGCGAAAAAGAGTGGTGGACTGCAGGTCGGTCTGGTTTGTGGACTGCTCTCTATTCTGCTGGTCTTTCTGACCGGCGGCGCCTTCGAATTCCAGACCGCTCATTTTGAGAATTTCTTCGCCGCCGGCTTCGACTCGATCATCGCCACCGCCGGGATGGTCTACATCAGCTACGTCGGCGTGACCAAGGTCGCCAGCCTCTCCGAAGAGGTCAAGGATCCCGAACGCAATCTGCCGAAGGGAATGATCCTGGCGCTTTTGACCTCGATCCTGATCTACCTCGGCGGCACCCTGGTCATCGTCGGCCTGGTCCCGATGGCAGAGCTACAGGGGAACCTGACCCCGGTGGCCAGCGCCGCCGAGTATGCCCTGGGGAACTACGGCGTGATCCTGCTCTCGGTGGCGGCGATGCTGGCGTTTGTCTCTGTCGCCAACGCCGGCATGTTGAGCGCCTCGCGCTATCCTTTGGCGATGAGTCGCGACCACCTGGTGCCACGGATCTTCAGAAGGCTGGGAAGGTTCGGCACCCCCTTCTATTCGATCCTGCTGACCCTCGGCACCATTGTGCTGATCCTGCTGCTGTTCGATCCGATGCACATCGCCAAGCTGGCCAGCTCCTTTCAACTGATCATGTTCGCCCTGGTCTGTTTCGCCGTCATCGTGATGCGCGAGAGCCAGATTCCCTCCTACGACCCCGGCTATAAATCGCCTCTCTACCCCTGGATGCAGATCGCGGGGATCATCTCCCCCTTCTATCTGGTCTATGAAATGGGGGCCATCCCGATCATCTTCTCCCTCGGGCTGATCGTTGCGGCATCTATCTGGTATTTCGCCTATGCCCGCCAGCGGGTGGTGCGCAAGGGCGCCATATACCACGTGTTCGAACGGATGGGCCGCCAACGGCATCATGATCTGGATACGGAATTGCGCGGAATTCTGCGCGAAAAGGGGCTGCGCGGCGAAGATCCCTTCGATGAAATCGTCTCGCGCAGCCTGGTCTTCGACCTTGCTGACCAGGCCTGCTTCGCGGGCGTGGTGGGACAGGTAGCCGAACAGCTCTCCACCAGGGTCCATCTGTCGGCCGAGCTGATCATAAGCCAGATCATGGAAGGGACCAGGCTCGGCGCAACCCCTGTCACCCACGGGGTTGCCCTGCCCCATTTCCGTAGCGCGACCATTGAACAGGCCGAGATGGTTCTGGTCAGAGCCCGGCAAGGTGTCACCCTGGCGATGTATGACCCCTTCACCCACGAGGAAGAGGATGAAGCAAGGGTCGAGGCGCTCTTCTTCTTGGTCAGCCCGGAGAATAATCCGACCCAGCACTTGAGGATACTGGCGCGGATCGCTGAACGGGTGGACGAGGAGAGCTTCGCCGTTGAATGGGCTAATGCCAGGGATGAGAACGATCTGCGCGAATGCCTGCTGCATGATGAACACTTTATGACCCTGCATGTTCACGCCCAGTCACCGACCGAAGAGATGCTGGATAAAACTCTATCCGCTGTCGATCTCCCCAAGGGTTGCCTGGTGGCCATGCTCTACCGAGCAGGCATATCCTTTGTGCCGGATGGCAGCACAGTCCTGGCAGAAGGCGACCGCTTAACAATTATCGGCCAGGAAGAAGGTCTGGCGGAATTAAAAAATGCCTATTTAAGAGACAAATGACCCGATTGCAGGTTAACTCTAAATATCGACCCAACGGCTCACAAGGACAGGGGACTCTCCTCGGGCTGGGTGAAAAGATGGAATAAAGGCTGCACTGGAGATAGCAATGCCCGAGGCTATTCATAAATCCATGACCCCGGACCGCAACGAGTTGAACGCAATCTACGATGCGCTGCAACCTGCCTACGACCTGGCACTGTCGGACCTCTACCGAGATGTTCGCTCCCTGCTGGAGGCGCACGGTTACACGCCGACTATCAAGTATCGGCTCAAACGGTTCAAGAATTATTTCGGCAAACTGAAGAAAGTTCGAGAGGTCGCAAAGGGGGACAATACCGGGCCAATTACCGATCTGCTCGGGCTGAGAATCATCTGTCCGTTCCTGGAGGATCTGGACATCATCGAGGAGCTGCTAACAGAACATTTTCAAATCGTCGAAGCGGAGCGGAAGGGCGGGCAAAACTCCTTTAGGGAGTTCGGCTATGACTCGGTGCATCTGCTGCTGAAACTGAAGGATTTCCCTGTCGGGGCATCGATCCCCTTTAGTGAAGATGTCTGTGAAATCCAGTTACGCACCATCCTGCAAGACGCCTGGGCCGAGGTCGAACATGAGCTGGTCTACAAATCGGATATCACCCTGCCCAATGAGTCGATCAAGCGAAAGCTGGCCTCACTCAATGCCAGCCTGAGCCTCTCGGATCTGATCTTTCAGGAAATTCGCGACTACCAGAAGGAGATCAGGCAGCGCGGTCGCAAGCGGCGTGAGAGCATAGATGAGCCCCTCCCCGGGCAGGAGATGATCACCCTTGACCAGCAGAGCGGACCGGGTCCAACCGCGACAATGCAGATTGATCCAATCCCCTACTCATTGGCAAGCGGGTTGGAAAAAATCATGCTCGCAGCCTTAAATGCCCATAGTCAAAACGATTTGGAGACCGCGATCGATCTCTATGGTCAATTGCTGGAGATGAAACTGGATAAGCGGATCAGGGCGATGGTCTACAACCACCGCGGCATGGCTCATTTTTCCAGCGGCAATGTCAAACAAGCCTGCAGTGACTTTTCCGAATCGATATACTATGACGCAAAGAGCTACAGGTGCCTGACCAATCGGGCGCTTGTCTACCGGATCTTAAAGAAGTTCGACCGCTCTATCGATGATTACAATCGCGCCTTACTCATCGATCCTTTCAATGGTGAAGGATACTTCGGTAGAGCCCAGACATACTATGAGATCCAACTCTTCTCCAAGGCTCTGAGCGACTGTGAAAAGGCCCTGGAGATAGAGCCGGATTTCATACCAGCCCAACAGCTGAGCCAGCTCATCCTTAGAGCCTTTTTCGGCGCTGATAAAAACACCACTTCTGTATCGGAATAAAATATCCAAGGTGGCGTCATGAAGAAGATCGCTCAAAACCCTGTCTCCGCCGCACAGCTTGACACTGAAAGAAGAGTGGACCTACGACTAAGGAATGAACGTTCACTCCACGGGAGCCCTCGACCATGTCCATTGAAGAAACAGACAAATGCCGGGCTGTCGCAAATGCCGCTCTGGAACTGATCGCTGAACAGGGGTTTCACGGCACACCGATTTCTCAGATTGCCAAACATGCCGGAGTCGGGGTGGGCAGTATCTTCCGCTACTTTGCCGACAAGGATGAACTGATTCACGCCATCCATGCCCGGCTTGAAGAGAAGTTGCACCTGGCACTGACCGCAGAGATAGGTGGGGATCTGGCTAATCGCGAGCTGTTTATTCAACTGGTTCAGGCTTTGGTCAGACACCTGGTCGGCAACCCGCTTGTGTTCAAGTTTCTTGAACAGTACCTCAACTCACCCTACGGCATCGAGAAAATGCGCGAAAAGTTCCTTGAAGATGCTGACGCCTGCCTCTGTTCCGATCGGGAAAAACCCTTTTTTAATCTGCTCTCTGCGGGACGCGGGAAAACGATCAAGGATCTGCCGGTGGCGATGATTCATTCTCTGGCCTTCGGTCCGGTTATCTTCCTCGTGCGGGACATCCTGGCGGGTTTTGTCGAACTGAATGACGACCTGCTACTGCAGTTTGGCGAAAGCGGCTGGGATTCCATAAAAATCTAGCTGCGCAGTCAGGCTCTTTTTCATAAAATCGACCGCCGCGAAAAGTTGCCAGACCAATCATCAAAATTCTCCCTTTTGGGGATGTTACAGGAGACAACATGCCATCATATTCCCGAACCAAAGCCTTTATCCTTCTGCTCCTGGTGCTGCTACCAACCCAGATTTTCGCGGAAGAGACTAAAAAGCCGCAAGGCCCGCCACCGATGCTGGTTGACGTTGCGGAAATCGCTCAAGGGACAGCAGAGCCCCTGGTTGAACTGGTCGGTACGGTCTACTACGCCCGCGTCTCACGGGTCGCCTCTGAGATTTCCGGGATTGTCGAGCAGATTCACTTCAGTGAGGGCGCACGGGTCAAGGCCGGGCAACCGCTTTTGACCTTGCGTAGCGATCTGCTCAAGAGCAGCCTTGATGGCACAGTCGCCAGTTACGAACAGGCGCTGATCGAACTGGAGCGGGCGCGCAAGAACCTGCAGCGCATCAAGGCCCTCTATGCGGAAAAGTCGGTCGCCGAAGCGCTTTACGATGACAACCATTACGCCGTGCTCGGACTGGAAAAGCGTGCGGCGGCGCTCAAGGCCGCAGTCGACCGGCAGCAACTCGAGCTTGAGAAAAGCTCGATCCCGGCCCCCTTCAGCGGTCTGGTACAGGCCAAGCTGACCGAACAGGGGGAATGGGTCGCGAGCGGTGGTCAGGTGGCGGTGATCGCCGATGACCGTACCCTGGAGGTGCATGTCGAGGTTCCGCAAAAAATACTCAACTACCTGCAACCGGGACACCAGCTCTCGGTCGAGAGCGGTGGCCACAGCTACCAGGCCAGCTTCATCCAGTTCATCCCTCAGGGAGACCTGGCGACCCGGACATTCACCATCAAATTGAAAATAATAGACGCCAAGGGATTGATTGAGGGGATGGAAGCCAAGGCCCAACTTCCCAACGGTCCCAAATTAGACGGCCTGCTGGTGCCGCGCGATGCCGTGCTTAAACAAGCCGGTAAGGACATTCTGTTTCTCGCTGCCGACGGCAAGGCAAGGATGATTCAGGTCGAGATTCGTGGCTACCAAGGGATGTTGGTCGCCGTTGCGGGTGAAGGCCTCGCCGCTGGCCAGCAGGTGGTCATCAAGGGCAACGAGCGGATTCGCGACGACCAGTCGATCAGATTTTAGACTGAACTACTATGCACTGAAAGTGCATAGGTTCTTATCAGGACTGAAAGTCCCTTTACAAGCAAAGTCAAAACCCGCTCCAACCGTCATCCTCGCGAATGCGGGGATCCAGACCTCACGACAATCTCTGGATTCCCGCCTGCGCGGGAATGACAAAAAATGAGTAGCAACTGAAAGTCTTGGACTAAAGTCCATAGTTTTTACTAGCGTGATGGAACAATAAAGAACAGCTAAGGATTAGCCATGGATATCATCCGTTTTTCGATCCTCAAGCCGGTCACCATCCTGGCCGGGATCATCATGGTCCTGATGTTTGGCGGGATCAGCCTCTCCCGGCTTCCCTACCAGCTCAGCCCGACTGTCATCAAACCGGAGATTCAGGTCACCACCACCTGGCGCGGTGCCACGCCTTATGAAATCGAACGCGAGATCATCGAGGAGCAGGAGAACACCTTGAAGGGCCTGCCCGACCTGATCGAGATGGAGAGCGAGGCGCATAACAGCCGTGGTAGCGTGACCCTGCGTTTCAAGGTCGGCACCAGCGTCGAGGAGGCCTTGCTGCGGGTCTCGAATAAGATAAATGAGGTCCCCTCCTACCCGAGCGGAGTCGATAACCCGGTGGTCAACGCATCTGGCGCGACCGCCTCACCGGTGATCTGGATGATTCTGAAGACCAGCGAGGGCAATGAGCAACCGGTCCAGAACTACAAAACTTTTTTTGAAGATGAGATTCGCCAGCATATCGAACGGGTCAAGGGGGTCTCTGATCTGTTTATCGGCAGCGGTACCGAAGAAGAGCTGCACATCATCATCAGCGCCGAAAAACTCGCAGCCTACCAGCTGACGACCAACGATGTCATCGCCACAATCCAGGGCGAAAACATCAATATCTCTGCCGGTACCCTCGAGGTGGGCCGCCGTGATTTCAGAATCCGCACCACCGGTGAATTCACCAGTGCCGAAGATGTGGCCGGCGTCGTCCTGCGCTCGACCGGGCAACAGCGGGTGTTACTTGGCGACCTGGCCGAGATCCGCCCTGGCTATGCGAAGAAGAATTCGGTGGTGCTGCACAACGGCACCCCCGGCCTGGCGATCGGGGTCCGCCCGGAGGCCGGGACCAATATTCTGGAGATGACCAACCTGGTCGAAGAGAAATATCAATGGCTGAATGAAAACAAACTGGCCGCGGAGGGTCTCTACTTCGAGTGGGTCTATGATCAGCGCTTCTATATCAACGGCGCCATCGACCAGATCAAGCAGAACATCCTCTTAGGCGGCCTGCTGGCCGTCGGGGTGTTGTTGTTATTCCTGCGCAGCCTGCGGGCGACCATCGTCGTCGCCACGGCGATTCCGATCAGTGTCGTCGGGACCTTCATCTTCCTCGACCTGCTGGGGCGCAACCTGAACGTCGTTTCTCTCGCCGGAATCGCCTTTGCCGTCGGCATGCTGGTCGACAATGCGATTGTTGTTATCGAAAACATCGATCGTCACCGCCAGATGGGTAAAAATGCCTTCGATGCGTCCCTGGAAGGCACCAAGGAGGTCTGGGGCGCGGTCCTCGCCTCGACGATCACCACTGTGGCGGTCTTTCTGCCGGTGGTCTTCATCCAGGAAGAGGCCGGACAGCTGTTTCGCGATATTGCCATCGCCGTCGTCTCGGCGGTCAGCCTCAGCCTGTTCGTTTCGGTCTCGGTGATCCCGATGTTCTCCTACCGCTTGTTCCGGGTTAAAACGACTCAGGGCCAGAAGCGCCTGCCGGTTCTCGACAGAATCGGCCAAAATTTTTCAGACGGCCTGATGTCTTTGGTCTCGTTGGCAATCCGCAACTGGCCAACCCGTCTGGCAACCCTAGGCCTCTTAATCGGGCTCGCCTTTGCCTGCGTCTACCTGCTGACGCCGAAGATGGAGTATCTACCCCAGGGCAACCGCAACCTGGTGCTCAATATTCTGGTTCCACCGCCCGGACTCTCAACCGCAGAACGGGTCGAGATCGGCGAGCGTTTCTTCGAGATGGCGGCCCCGCATATCGGCGCCGATGTCGATGGAGTCCCGGCGATCAGGAATATGTTCTATGTCGGCTCCGAAGGCTTCATGATCGCCGGAGCGATCAGTGAACACTGGGATCGAGCCAGTGAACTGCTGCCTTTCTTTACCCGCCTGATCTACAGCATTCCCGGGATGTACGGCGTCAGCCTGCAGCCTGGGGTCTTCGAATCTGGGATCGGAGAAGGCCGGGCGATCAAGTTGAATGTCAGCGGCAACGATCTGAACCAGATCGTCGCGGCCTCGGGAACCCTGTTCGGCATGATTCGTGGTCAGTTGGCGGGGAGCCAGGTCCGCCCCATCCCCTCGATTGAGCTGACCTATCCCGAGGTACGCATCATCCCCGACCGTGACCGGCTCAGGGCCAACGCCATGAGTACCCGTGATCTGGGTACCGCCCTCGATGTGCTGATGGACGGCCGGGTGGTTGGCGACTTCAAGCAGGAGGGCAAGAAGAAGGTCGACCTGATTCTGAAGGCCGCCGACGCGGAGATCACGACGCCACAAGATCTCTTCCACGCGACCCTGGCGACACCGGGCGGCAAGCTGCTGCCGGTCTCCTCCCTGGCCAGCCTGCAGGAGACTACCGGCATGGCCCAGATCCGCCATCTCGAACGGGCGCGCACCGTCACCCTGCAGATCACCCCACCCAAATCGATGCCTCTGCAAACGGCGATGGAGATTATCAGTCAAAATATTATCCCGCAGGTCGAGAAGCTGGGTCTGCTCGAGGGACTAGAGATCAACATGGGTGGGGCCGCCGATAAACTGGTCGAGACGCGTGAGGTCTTGCAGTGGAACTTTCTGCTGGCGATCCTGATCGCCTACCTGCTGATGGCTTCGCTGTTCGGCAACTTCATCTACCCGCTGATCATCATGCTCACCGTGCCGCTAGCCGGGGCCGGTGGTTTTCTCGGACTTAAACTGCTCAACATCTTCATCGCGCCGCAACCGATGGATGTTCTGACCATGCTCGGTTTTGTCATCCTGATCGGCGTGGTCGTCAATAACGCCATCCTGATTGTTCACCAGGCCCTGAACAACTTCCACGACGGCGGAATGGATTACCGCGAGGCGGTGTTAGAGTCGACCCGCAGCCGCCTGCGCCCGATCTACATGAGTGCCACCACCAGTATCTGCGGCATGCTGCCGCTGGTGCTGATCCCCGGTGCCGGCTCCGAACTCTACCGCGGACTGGGCAGCGTTATCCTCGGCGGGCTGGCGGTCTCGACCGTCTTCACCATCTTCGTCATCCCGGCCATTCTGATTTTCGTCATCCGCATGGAAAAGCCTAAAGACACGCAGGAGAAAATCCGATGAAATACCTGACCCTGAGTCTGCTGCTGACGGCCCTGCTCCCCGCACTCTCCAGTCAGGCCCTGACCCTCGATGCAGCGCTTGATGCTGCGCTGCAGAACCATCAGCGGATCGAACAGTTTCGTGCCGCTGCCGCTCAGAGCCACGCGGCTGTCGGCACTGCGCGCGCTCCCTTCCTGCCGCGCCTCGATCTGAGCTACGCCTACAGCAAAAGCAATCAAGACCCGTTCTCCTTTGGCAAGCAGAGCTCGACCCTGGCCCTTGGCGCGTCACTCAACCTGTTCAACGGCCTCGCCGATTACCGCAGTTATCAGGCGGCAAAACAGCGGGCAACGGCGGCCAACTACCAACTCCAGGGGATCATTGCCGACATCATTCTCGAAACCCGCCAAAGCTATATCGAGGTGCTACGCGCCGAAAGTTCGCTCACTACCGCCACAGAAGGGGTCCGACTGCTGGAGCGTCAGAAACGGGATGCCGACCTGCAACTCAAATATGGCGTGATCGCGCGTAACGACCTGTTACGCGTCGAGGTGGAACTCTCCAGTGCCCGTCAGGACTTGCTACAGGCCGAAGGGACGCTACAGATTGGCCGCCGTCAGCTGGAACGGATGCTCGGTCATCCGTTAGCGGATGCGGAAAAACCGAATGAAGAGAGTATTGGTCCCCTCTTGAACGCTGACTGGGGCACAGCGGAAGATTACCGCCAACAACTGCTCGAGCAGCGCAGCGAACTGAACTATCTGCGTCATCTCCGGCAAGCCACAGACCTTGATCTCAAGGCCAGTAAAGGCGGATTTCTGCCGAGCGTCGACCTAGCGGCCCGGCATGAAGAATATGGCGACTCCCTCGCCCCGAATGGCCGCGACCGCAGCTTCGATGAGGATAATCTGCTGCTGCTCAGTGCCAACTGGAACCTGTTTAACGGCTTTGCCAGCAGCAAGGCCGTTTCTGCCGCCGAGGCCAGCCGACGTTCGGCAGCGGCTCTGTTACGCGACACCGAAGCCAGGCTGATCCTGCAATTACAGACCAGCCTGCAGAACGCGCGCATTGCCCAGGGGCGATTATTGGAAGCTCAAACCGGCGTGACCCAGGCCCAGGAGAACTACCGGGTCAGCGAGAATCGCTTTGCCCAGCAGCAGGCGACCACCGTCGACCTGCTCGACGCCCAGTTTCTCTTAACCCGCGCGCGTAATCTGCAGGTAAACGCCCGTTATGACCTCTACCTGACCTCGGCGGTGCTGCAGCGCGTCCTGGAGCGCGATCGGCTAAAGCCCAGCAGCGGCCGCGCCACTAATGAGATTTAGACCCAAAATCGCTCTGGCTGGAGCTTCTGCCGGGCCGGTTCATCTTCTGACCGGCTCTAGCCGTCCCTTTGCAAAATGGGGACGGTTTTTTTTGAGGGCTCGCTTGACATCCATATGGGAATAGCCTTATAAATGTCGGAGTGAACGCTCACTCCGAAGGAGAAGAGGTATATGGAAAAGCAGCAAACCGACAAACGGGCCGCCATCATGCAGGCGGCCATGGAGCTGATCGCCGAGCAGGGGTTCCACGGCACCCCGACCTCGCAGATCGCCCAGAGGGCCGGCATCGGAGTTGGCACCATCTACCGCTACTTCAAGGACAAGGACGCGCTGATTGAGGTAATTCACGAAAATGTCCATGGCACCTTCATCAGCACCTTTACCGAGAGCTACGATCCGCAACTGCCGGTCCGCGAGAATTACCTGCGCATCTTCAGCACTCTGACCCGCTTGTTTATCGCCAACCCCTACGAAATCAAGTTCATCGAGCAGTTTTACAACTCCCCTTATGGTATCGCCAAGAAACGGGCCGATGAGATCGAATGCGACAAGCCGCTGTTCGCCTTTTTTGGGCAGGGCATACAGCAGCAGGTGGTCAAGGATCTGCCTTTTGAGATTCTGCTCGGCCTGTCTTTAGGGCCGGTATTGTTTCTGGTCCGGGATCATCAGAATGGCTTTGTCAATCTCAACGACCAATTGATCGCCGACATCGTCAGTGCAAGCTGGGACGCTGTCAAGCGCTAGGGAGGAAGCATGGCCTGGATCTATCTTACAATTGCCGGAGTCTTTGAGATCGGCTGGGCGCTGGGATTGAAATATACCGAAGGCTTCAGCCGTCTGGTTCCTTCAACCCTGACCATCATCGCCATGGCGATCAGTTTTGGACTGCTTTCCATATCCCTGAAATCTCTGCCGATCGGCACCGCCTACGCGGTCTGGACCGGCATCGGCGCGGTGGGTAC
>JAAXQE010000142.1 GCA_012974425.1 Geopsychrobacter sp. | reverse complement strand
CTGAGCTTTTTGGGCGTCTGGTCGGTTGCACTCACTCCGCAGATCCCTTTAACTCACCCTGGCCGGCGCTCAAATCGGCAAACATCTTTTGGAATGCTGCGGTCTGTTCCTTAGGCAGACGGATGCGAAAGCAGACCTGGGCGGCATAGTCGGTTTCCAGAATCTCGGCTTCGTATGCAGGGAGTTGCCGCTCAAATCCCGTGACCAGAGCATAATCGCAAGTGGCGGATAGCTCGCACCAGTCGACCCGTTCGGCACGCGGCAACTGATCCAGGGCGGTCTGCACCGCCGCAGTATAGGCCTTGACCATCCCCCCCTTGCCGAGCTTGATCCCGCCGAAGTAGCGGGTCACCACGACCGCAGTATCCCCCAACCCGCTGTGCTGCAGGCAGGTCAGCATCGGTCGTCCGGCGACCCCATGGGGTTCCCCGTCGTCGCTCAGGCCGATCCGGTCGCTGCTACCGGGCGGTCCAACCAGATAGGCCCAACAGTTGTGATTGGCGTCGGGAAATTCAGCCTTGAGCTCGGCAATAAAGGCCTGGGCCTCTTCGGGCGAGGCGACCTCTTGCAGCGTGGTGATAAAGCGGCTGCGTTCGACCTCGATTTCAGAGCGAAAGCGTTGTGCCGGGATCGGATAGCGGGGTGTAGCAGCTGGCATAGGTATTCTCCTGATTGAATTACCGCATCGCGGGGCACAGCTTAAACCCAGTGTCCGCGTATATAAAACGGCTGCATTTATTTTTGGTGCCGATTCAGACGACATTGTTCATCCCTTATGGCAGAACTCTCCCGAACTCTGCCCCTCAAACAGATCCCGCTTCTCCTGCAGACATTGGAAACAATGATGTGCACTTCCACCTGGGGGTGTTGCTCACTAAAGCGGGCAAACATGGGCATAAGGACCGATGAGGCCATATTGTTCAGGGCGCTCACCCTTAAGGGGTCGACCAGGTTGGCATCTTTGCCGAGGAGCGCTTCATCCACCGCGAGCATCTCCCGTTCGATGCGGATGGCCGCCTGTTTGATCTGTTCGCCTGCCTGGATGAGCTCGTAACCGGCCTTTTTACGCTCAATGAGACGCGTCCCCAGTTTTTCTTGCAGAGAACGCAAGCGCCGGGAAACCGTGGAGTGCTGAACTTCCAGTTGTCTGGCAGCGCCACTGATGGAGCCGGTGCGCGCCACTGCCAGGAAAAGCCGCATATCGTCCCAGTTCATCGCATCCTCCCCGTCCGGGCATTTTTGCCCATTATGTTCCTTGTTTTTGCGAATTGTAAGCAGTAATGGGCCAGGCATAGGTTGAGTCATAGCCAGATAGATAAGCGAAAGGAGAGAGTCATGACGAAAAACCCACCCAAATTTGATGCTGTAAAATACAAACAGACGACCCTGCAACAATGGAACACCGCCGCAGAAGCCTGGCACCGCTGGGGACCCTTATTGTCCAGATGGTTAGGCCCGGCCACCGAAACCATGCTGGATGTGGGTGAGATTAAAAATGGTAGCCGGGAGCTGGACGTTGCTGCCGGTGCCGGGGAGCAAACCCTGGGAGTGGCAAAACGGATTGGCCACAAGGGGCAGGTGCTGGCCACGGATATCTCGGCGGAGATTCTGCAATATGCCGCCGCATCTGCAAAGTTGGCGGGCATGGCTAGCGTGCAGACTCTGGTCATGGATGCTGAGAACCTGGCGGAGCTCGATGCAGAACCCTTCGACGCGGCGATTTCCCGCGGCGGGTTAATTTATTTCCCTGATCAGCAAAAGGCCCTAGCGGAGATGAAACAGCAATTAAGAAGCGGCGGCAGGGTTGCGGTCATGGTCTATGCCACTGCTGAAGCCAATTCTTTTTTCTCGATTCCGGTTTCGATCATCCGTCGCCGAGCCAAACTCCCTGCCTCATTGCTTGGGCAACCAGGTCCTTTTAGTCTGGGTGGCGAGGGCAAGCTGGTTGATATTTTCGCCCAGGCTGGTATGAGAAACATAGAGCTTGAAAGCATAAGCGCCCCCTTGCGTGTTACATCAGCGGCGGAGTCGGTATGGAGCAGGATCATGCCTGGTGCGAAGTCGAAGAGGCGTTAACCCAGTTTGAAGCGAATGGTCAGTTTGAAGGGCCATGCGAACTGCTGGTTGCCGTAGGTTCAAAATAGGAGGATGACGCATGTCAAAAATAGCGGTTGTGCAAAAGGCACCAGTATTTCTGGATAAGCAAAAATCGATTGAGCGGGCCGTTGCTGCCGTCAAAGAGGCCGCGGCAAAAAAAGCTGCTGTCGTCATATTCACCGAGGCCTTTATCCCCGGTTATCCCACCTGGGTTTGGCGGCTTAAGCCCGGCGGCGATTGGGGTTTATCGGAGGAGTTATACCAGCGGCTCTTCGACAACGCGGTCAACGTGGAGTCGGATGACCTGCTTCCGCTCTATGCAGCGGCTCGTGAACATGCGGTCACTATCGTTTGTGGCATCGAAGAGCGCGACAACCAGTCCAGCCGCACGACCCTCTACAACACCCTGATCATCATCGGCGCTGACGGCACCCTGTTGAATAGGCATCGCAAGCTAATGCCGACCAATCCTGAGCGGATGGTCTGGGGGTTCGGTGATGCTTCCGGCCTGAGGGTCGTTGAAACCCCGGCAGGTCGAATCGGCGCGCTGGCCTGCTGGGAAAACTACATGCCGCTGGCAAGGTATGCATTGTATGCGCAGGGGATAGAAATCTATATCGCGCCAACCTACGACAGTGGCGACGGCTGGATCGGCAGCCTGCAACACATCGCCCGCGAAGGGCGCTGCTGGGTCGTGGGCTGTGGCAACCTGATGCGCGGCAGTGATTTCCCGGATGATTTCCCCGAAAAAACGCGCTTGTACCCCGATCCAGAAGAGTGGGTAAACCCAGGAGATTCCCTGGTCATTGCCCCCGGTGGTGAAATTGTCGCGGGGCCGCTGCGCAAGGAGGCGGGGATTCTGTACGCAGATATCGATCTGGGAAAGGTCGCCATGGCACGCCGGGTGTTCGATGTCGCCGGGCATTATTCACGGCCGGATATTTTCAAGCTGCATGTGAATACCCGACCTCAGGCGTCAGTGGAGTTTGAAAACTAGCACTCTATAGGGAGAAGCCAGAGGCCTTATCCCCCAACCATGGACAAGGAGCACCATTATGAGCCAGACGCAAAATTACACAGGGAGCTGTTTTTGTGGCGCGGTTGAATTCACTCTAAATGGGCAGCCGGAAATCATGGGATACTGTCATTGCGACTCATGTCGGCAGTGGTCCGCAGCGCAGGTCAATGCCTTTACCCTGTGGAAACCGGAGAATTTCAAGATCACCAAGGGCTCAGAGAACCTGTCCGGATTTGACAAAATAGCGCCAACCAAGGATGAACCTGGTCCGAGTAACCGTAAGTGGTGCACAACCTGTGGCAGCCATGTTGTCATTGAGCACCCGACGATGGGGCTCATTGATGTGCCGGCGGTTATTATTGAAGGCTTCACCTTTATCCCCGGCTTTCATGTGCACTATCAAGAGAGCGTGCATCCCATGCAGGATGGCTTGCCGAAATTCAAGGATCTTCCGTCCGAGGCCGGAGGTTCGGGGGAGGTCCTGCCTGAGTCGAGCTGAGTCCGCGCTGAAGGCTGGATGCCTTAGCAGAATCAGATCGGCCTGCCTCGATTTTCAGCATTCACAGAACCTCTAAGCCCCGGCCTGCTATTGCAGACCGGGGCTTTCCTGGACCTAGCCCAAGAATGAGGTCATGGCGAGAGGTACAGGTTTGCAGGAATCTAGGTGTGAAACTGCTGGTTTGGACAATTTTCTTTGCGCCCTGGTGCGGATCTGCTAGTTTCCCTGTGCTTAGTCGAGTCAAGGGCTAGT
>JAAXQE010000301.1:3053-12591 GCA_012974425.1 Geopsychrobacter sp. | reverse complement strand
TCTCGTGCTTGAAATAGATCTTTTATTTTTTCTCTTGGTCCTCAAAGTCGATCGAATCGAGGGAGAAATCTTCTTCTGATTCAGCGAAGATGTCGGCAGCCGGGTCCTCGTCAGCGTCAAAACCGAATTCGGTCGAGGCCGCAGAGGCGAGATCAGCGCTATCCTCGGTGGGTGCGGAAAGTTCTGGCTCGTCAAAGGAGAAGTCCTCAGCCGTGGCATTCTCGAGATTGAGGGCGGTCTCTTCACCAGCTAATTTCGGATCGGGAGTCGCTGGTTGCTCGGCATTTGCTGCGGGGGCCGGCAGGGTCTCCTCGACATCATCTTCGGCAGGGGCGTCTTCAAAGAGTTCGTCGAAGGAGAGGTCCTCTTCATCTTCGCTGTCTCCCATGAAGTCGAAACCAAAGTCATCGGCATCTTTTCCCGCGCCACCAGCAAAATCGTCGCCAGAGACATTAGGGGCTGCCACCGCGTCGGCGAGAGCCCCTTCGGCAACAGGTAGTGTGACATCTGTCGGCATTTCAGAAAGCAGGATGCTTCGAATGTTGAAGTGGGCCTTGTGCTCGCTCAGGTCCTTGTTGCATTTCTTGCAGCTGTCGAGATAGTCAAAACTATTGTAGCCGCATTTGGGACACTTCATGACAATCCCCTTCCATTCACGCTGGATGAAAAGCCGTCCTCATTTATAGTTAAAATCACCGTAAACATATTGTAAAATCGAAAGGATGGCAAGCCCGGCAGTCTCAGTTCGCAAAATTCTTGGGCCAAGGCGTACCGTCTGAAAGCCTGCGGCTTCAGCCTCTTTTGCCTCGGCTGCAGAAAAACCGCCCTCTGGACCGACGAGCAGGCTGATCGATGTAGGCGGTTTAGCGGGCAAAAGTTGTGGCAGCGGAGCCGAAGCTTCTTCCCATAACATCAGCTTGAGATCCCCCTGCGCGCCGGTTATGGCGCTTTTCAGATTGTCACTGATTTCTACTTTCGGGGCAAAGGGTTGGCCACACTGTCGGCATGCTTCATGGACGATCTTCTGCCAACGTTCAGCCCGGGCATTTTTTTTAGCGGCTGGAATCTTGACCATTGTCCGTTCACTCGGAGTTAACACGAAACGGGATAGACCGAGCTCAGTCCCTTTTTGTAAAATCATCTCCAGCTTTTCCCCCTTTGCCAGACCCTGAATTAATTCGATCTGAAAATGCGGAACTGGTAATTGCGCGAACTGATCAATGAGCGCTTTTTGACCACCCGGTTCCAGGGTACAGAGAGCCGTAGAGCCCTTGCCGTCGAAAAGTTCAAAGCGACACCCTTGCTGCTGGCGCAGTACGGTTGAGATATGGCGAACGATATCGGCCGGTAGATCGATAATTGTACCAGGAGCACCCGGTAGGGTAGGGAAGTAAAATCGCCGCATGGCTTTAGCTGCGGCGCCAGAGCAGGCAGATCCACTCATCCTGTTGAGTTATCCTGAGGAGTTCCAGGGGCTGCCGGGAAAAACCGTCGCAGACCATCTTCTCCTTCTCCTTAAGAATCCCGGAGAGAAAGAGGTAGCCTCTTGGAGCCAGGCGACTGACCAGTTGGTCGGCCAGGCGCAAATTCTCTTCCGCCAGAATATTGGCCACCACAACATCGAAGTCGCCGGGCAATTGATCGAGCGGGTCCGTCGTGATTTCAATCGCCTGATCCAGGTTGTTTTTGCGGCAGTTTTCGGTAGCGACTTCACAGGCCAGGGGGTCAATGTCGCAGGCCAGGATCTTTTTTGCCCCCAGTGCGGCGGCGGCCATTGCCAGAATTCCGGACCCTGTACCTACATCGAGCAGGCTTTGTGGCGCCTCCCCGCGATCAAAAAGATCGACGATTGCCTCCAGGCAGAGCATGGTGGTGGCATGACTGCCAGTGCCAAAGGCCATGCCTGGGTCGAGCTCAATCACCTTTTCGTCCGCGGCGGGGATGTGCTCTTCCCAGCTGGGGGTTATGATCAGGCGGCGACCGATCCGCATCTTCGGAAAATGCTGTTTCCAGTCTTCTGCCCAATCTTCCTGGCGAACCTCCTGCTGTTCACCGATCAGAAAATTGCGGCCGCTAAAAAACGGGCGTAAACCGTCAAGGGCCTGCTCTATCTGAGAGAAGAGTCGAGGCAAATCTGACTCTGCCGGAAAGTAAGTCTGCAGTTGAAGATCCGTTTCGGGGTCGAAGTCGTCATTGGGGACGGTGAAGGTGTCCAGATCGCGTTTTTCAACCAGAGTCCCGGAGCAGCCAAGTTCAGAAAGTGCATCACAGACCAAGTCTATGGCTGGAGCGGGGGCAGTAATCTCGATAAGTATCCATGTATTATTTTTCATGGAATTTTAATATCATTCCGAGACTGGGAAATGCAACAACAGAGGTGAAATGTTGGTGTATTTTGAATGTCCTGCGGATCTGAATTCTGCATCAGGGGTACAAAAAGAGAGGAATCTGAGGATTGATGGTTGACAAGAGTCGCATTTTCTGGCTCAATTCTGAGTTCTGGCCAATGAGAATTGAAGTGAAGCGATAACCCTGGTCTGTGTTCGATGGATCGGCTTCGGTTCAGAATCAGTCATTAAAAAAATATTAGGATTGCTTGCGAAGCTGTATTCTCTCTGCTAGAATAATGCAGCCTTTTCATGAGGATTGATTTATGGCTTCGCCCTGGGAGGTTTTTCTCCTTTCTGATTCAACGGGTGAGACGGCTGAAAGTATGGTGCAGGCTGCCTTGAGCCAGTTTCGTGAAAAGCCTGCAACTCTCAAGCGCTTCAGTAATGTGCGCAGCAAGAATCAGGTTTACGAAATCCTTGATCGTGCTTTGGCATCACAGGCCCTGGTTGTCTTTACTTTAGTCAACAGTGAGTTGGCTCAACTGGTCTATGAAGAATGTGATGCGCTCGGTTTGGCCTGTCACGATTTGCTGACACCCTTGATACGCCGACTCGCAGAGCAACTGGGACACTCTCCGCAGGAGATGCCCGGCCTGTTGCGCGGGATGGATGAAGAGTATTTCCGTCGCATCGACGCAGTAGAGTTTACCGTGAAGCATGATGACGGGCAGGAGTGTCGAAACCTGCACAAGGCCGACATTGTGTTGGCCGGGGTATCACGCTCAAGTAAGACTCCGGTTTCGATCTATCTGGCCCATCGTGGCTGGAAGGTTGCCAATGTACCGATCGTGGCCGGGATCGATCCGCCGGCTGAATTGTTCAAGGTCGATCCGGCCAGGGTTGCGGGGTTGATTATAGAGCCACAGCGCTTACTGGAGATGCGCACCGCTCGCTTGGTTAATATGCGCCAGAATCCGCGCACAGAGTATGCCGATTATGAGCGCATTGAAGAAGAAATCCGGGCTGCGCGGCGACTCTTTCGCAAGCAACGCTGGACGATTATAGATGTCTCAACCAAGGCCATTGAAGAGACTGCAAACGAAATTTTACATAAACTGAAACTGAACTGAGTGACTTGGATCTGTAGAGAGGGTCTTCGGTCGGATAACCATTACAGGAGTTAGCGCTATGCGAATTCTAGTTGTAGAAGATGAGAAGAAAGTTGCCAGCTTTATTAAGCGGGGACTTGAAGAAGAAGAGTTTGGCGTCGATGTCGCTTACGACGGTGAAGAAGGTGTGTATATGGCCGAAAACACCGAGTATGACCTGATCCTGATGGACGTCATGTTGCCCAAAAAAGACGGCCTGACCGCCATTCGCGAGCTTCGCGCCAAGCAGGTCAAGACGCCGATTCTCTGCCTCACGGCCAAGGATACGGTAGAGGATATTGTCTCTGGTCTCGATATCGGGAGCGATGATTACCTGACCAAGCCCTTTGCCTTTGCCGAACTGGTTGCGCGAGTACGTGCCCTGATTCGTCGTGGTTCTCAGGATCGTGGTGCCGAACTCTATTTTGGTGAAATGCGGCTCGATCCAGTGACACACAAGGTCTGGCGTGAAGGGAAGGAGATCGATCTGACTGCCAAAGAATACGCACTGCTTGAGTATTTCATGCGTAGCCCGAATCAGGTCCTCACCCGAACGATGATTGCTGAACATGTCTGGGACTACACCTTTGACAGCTTTACCAACATTATCGATGTCTACGTTAACTACCTGCGCAAAAAGGTTGATCGAGACTTCGACAAGAAACTTATCCATACTGTGCGCGGCGTCGGATACGTTCTGAAGGAAGACTAGTCATCTCCAAAGTCGGAATGCCGAAAGAGCCCACATATTTACTTCGGCTGGCCAGCTGGTTTAATAATTAAGAAAAGGGACCTTCGGGTCTCGAGCCCCACAGACCTAACCCCCCTCCAGGTCTGTGGGGCTTTTTTGTCTGATCTGATTTCCGTGTCTTTTAGATCATAGCGAAAGCCTATACTTCAAAAAGCAGGCTGTGTTGAAAACCGCAAGCTGACCTTCCGACACTTGGCGATTCATTGCCTCGAATGCAGTATTTCAGGAGGGTTGTATGTCGTTTTTTGCGCCTCGCCCAACCTATATCCGTAGCTCTTAAATACTACCAATAGACAAATGGGTAGAACGTATCGTCCGCCTGGGATTTTTTTAAAGCTGATTGATGGCCTGTTCGACAATGCACGTTTGTGACCCCTTCGGCAGGAAATCTCCGAATGTTTGATATCTTAGTGCGTATCTACACAGTGATTTTCTTGACGAGAGCTGTTAGTCTTCTGCCATGAGAATTACGGTTAAACATCAGGTCCTCCTGGCGCCCGCGCTAGTCCTGCTTTTGCTGACGATGTTGCTAGCGTTCATGCAATTCACCTATTGGGATCTTTCGGTCAAGCGACGTGAAGCCAAGGCTTTGGGCACTGCGTTTATTTCGTTGGCCGAGGCGGATCTCGCTTCACGCCGCCAACAGAGACTGTTGCTGCAGATCAGTCGGCTTGGGGTCGCCGAGAAGAATGAACTGCAGGCCATGGCAAGCCTGGCAGACCTGGCAGCTAATGCGGTGGCCCGGATTGAACCCTTCGGTGAGTTGGTGAAACCTCTCAAGCTCGAGCATCTGCGCGATCTTGCGGCGGATCTCAGTCCCGCAAATGGAGTTGACATTGAGCTGTTGTTGACTGCAGTCACTCAGTTCCGCTCCGAGGTGAAAGAGTTAACCAATCTGACTTCTGTGCAGCGGCATAAATTACGTGATTTGCACACCAGGGATATCGATGAACTTGTCGAACGGACCGCCCTGGTGATGATTCTGGTTGTTGGAATTGCCATTTTGGTCGGGATTGTTCTTTCGCTCTACTTTGGGCGGAGAATTCTCAGTCGAATTCAGGCCCTATCGACAGCAGCTGGGCGGATTGCCGCCGGGGAGCTTGAGCCGCCAGCTGCGCCGGAACGGATCGATGACGAACTCGATGCCCTGACTCTGTCGATAAACCTGATGACCAGGCGCTTGATCCAGGTTGTTGGCACCGAGAAATTATTCGAAGGGGCTGAGGAGGAACGCCGCCGGATTGCCATGGATCTGCATGACCAGACGCTGGCTGATCTCTCTTCGATTCTCCGCGACCTACAGGGTTTTGCCGTCGCTAGCGATAACCCCTGTCGCCTGCAGGCACAGGAACTTGAGGGTGACCTGACCCGCGCGATGAGTAACCTGCGGGATATCATGAACAACCTCCACCCGCAAACCCTGGATATCCTCGGTCTCGGCGCCGCACTCGAAGCACACCTTGGCCAACAGTGTGAGGGGGATGGCCTGCCGCAATATCATTACTATTGCGATGAAAGAATTGCTGGTCTGGGTCTCAGTCGTTTACAGCAACTGGCCCTTTATCGGATCGGAATCGAGGCGATCAGCAACGTAATTCAGCATGCCGCTGCCGGTCGTTTCGAGGTAGGGCTTGAGCTGCGCGGCAGTCAGCTGGTTTTGTCTGTGGAAGATAATGGCCGTGGTTTCGTGCCGTCGGTACCGGGAAATGATCGTGGTCGAGGTCTGAACAATTTACGTGAGCGGGCGCGAGCGATCGGCGCCGATGTCGAATGGCAGGGTTCGCGCTTCAGTAGCGGGACAAGGTTTGACTTGCGTCTGTCTGTTGCTGCGCAACTCGATACAGAATATCTCAGAGGAGATGGGTGATATGGCCGCGATAAAGATTCTGATCGCTGAAGATAATCCCAAGGACTATCTGTTTCTTGAGCAGTTATTAGCCGCTTGGGAGGAGGAGGTCGAAATCCTCCGGGCTCCAAATGGCAAGGTAGCCCTTGAGCTCGCTCTGACCATAGATGATCCCTTGGTGGTCAGTGATATTCAGATGCCGGAATTGAATGGGATTGAGATGGCTCGCTCGCTGTGGGACGCCAAGCCTCAGACCCGGATTGTGTTCTGGAGTCAGTTTAAGGATGAGATGTATCTCCGTTCTCTGGCGCGGATTGTCCCCCCTGAAACGGTCTATGGTTATGTTCTCAAGTCGAGTGCCAAGGAGCGAATCGCGTCGGCGGTGCGCACGGTTCTGCTTGATGAGCAATGCTGGATCGATCCCGAGGTACGCAAGGTTCAGGGGCGGGCTGGCCACAGTTTGACGGCTCTTTCCGATATCGAATACGAGGCTCTGCTCGATATATCTCTTGGTCTGACCGACAATCTGATTGCCCAGCGCCGTTATTTGTCGCGCCGCGGGGTACAGAGCCGACTTAATTCACTCTATATCAAGCTTGGACTCGATCAGGAGCAGTTCCATTGCACGAAGGTCGGAGACTCTTTAAACTTGCGTAACCGGGCTCTCGCGGTCTCGTTGTCGCGGGGTCTGATTAACGCTTTTGAGATGGAGCGTGAAGAGGCTGAATTTCAACAGTGGTTTGTGCGCTTCCGGCGTAGTATGGGGGAGGATGACTAGGCCCCGACCGGCGCGTTCTCTCCTTGTTTTTTAAAACTCCCCCGTGGTAAAAGGTCATACCATCCATGGAGGAAACCAATGCCACCTGTTTTTAAGCCGATCCGTCCCAAGAAGCTCTCGGAAGAGATTGTTTCGCAGATAAAAAACCTGATCAGTAATGGCGAACTTAAACCGGGTGAGCGGATACCGTCTGAGCGTGAGTTAGCGGCTTTTTTAGGGGTCAGTCGCCCTTCGGTGCGCGAAGCGATTATGGTGCTCGAGGCGATGGGTTTTCTCGAGTCGCGGCAGGGCGGCGGTACTTTTGTGCGCTCATTGACCGAGAGGTCTATGGCCGATCCCTTGGCGAGTATGGTCGAGCGCCGTGATCCGCGGATGTTGCATGCCCTGACCGAGGTCCGCATGGGGCTTGAAACCTGGTCGGCCTACCTCGCCGCCAAGCGCGCCGAGGACTCCGAGATAGAACGTCTGCGTGAACTCTACGCAGTGATGGTTGAGCAGGCCGCCAGCGGTGGCTGGGATCCCGAGGTCGACGCGCAGTTCCATCTTACGATTACTGCGGCATCTCATAATACCTTGCAGATTCATGTTCTCGATACGATTCAGACACTGTTCCAGACGACTATCATGGTTGCCCTGGGTGAATTTTACAGTAAGGAGGGTTATATTGAACTGCTCCTCAACCATCATCGTGAAATTCTCGAGGCGATTGCCGATCACGATCCGGAGCGCGCCCGTGAAAAGATGATGATTCACTTGACCCTGGTTGAGGAGAAGTTAGCCCTTTTTCTACAAAGAGAGCGACCAGATACCCTCTGAAATTTTCCTTTTGGAGATGATTCAAATTATGAAGGCACCGGCGTTGAGCGGGTGCTTTTTTTATGGTTTGGTCTGGAATCGGCTCGCGATAAAACATCATTAGAAAAAATCGCTGCGTAGAATGGCCGGCGTTACGAAAAGGAAACACGGAATACGGAGATGCTAATGTTACAGATGCCACGACAGGAAATTTTTTCTTCAATTGTGGGTGAGATGGCCGAAGGGGTCATCTTCCTCGATGACGAAGATGTTATCCTCTACTGTAATCCCGCGGCAGAGCGAATTCGTAAGGTTCGCGCCGACAAGATCGTTGGTCGGCTGATCTACACCATTCATCCGGTGCAGGCTCATCCGCGAATCCGTGAACTTCTCGCCAGTCTCAAGTCGGGGATCGTTGCGTCGAGCAATCGTGTGGTCAAGATTAAGCAGCGTTATTTCGAAAATACCCATTCCGCTGTGCGCAATGCCGACGGGGAATACTTAGGGACCCTGCTGGTTAGCCGCGACATTACTGAGAAAAAACGTCTCTCAGAAGAGAACCTGCAATTTAAAAAACCACCCCGTGATGATGATCGACTCGTTGCTTCCAGTGGGAAGATGCGCGAACTCCTTGCGTTGGTAGATTCAGTGGCTGAACTCGATTCAACCGTCCTGGTTACTGGTGAAAACGGGACCGGCAAAGAGCGAGTGGTAGAACGTCTGCATCGCCACAGTTTGCGCAGTGAGAAGCCGCTGGTACGCGTCAACTGCGCGGCGTTACCGGGAAATCTGATTGAATCCGAACTTTTTGGCCACCAGCGTGGCTCCTTTGCCGGTGCGACACAAGACCGAGCGGGTAGGTTTGTGCAAGCCGATGGCGGGACTCTTTTTCTGGATGAAATCGCAGAGTTGCCGCTGGCCAGTCAGTCCAGGCTGTTGCGCGCCATTCAGGAGAAGACGGTGCAGCCAGTCGGTGGCCGCCGAGAAGTTTTGGTCGATGTGCGGATTGTTGTTGCGTCGAATCGGGATCTGGGTGCAGAAGTCCTGGCCGGTAATTTCAGGCAGGATCTTTTCTCCCGCCTGAATGTTATCCATTTTGAGGTGCCGCCACTGCGCGACAGACCTGATGATATCATTCCGTTGGCCGAACTTTTTGTTGAACAGTTCTGCCGTCAAATGAAAAAGCCACTTAAGGTTCTGGCCCCTGAGGTCCGGGTTCTCTTGCAGAGTCATCCCCTGCCGGGGAATGTCAGGCAGCTCAAACATGCGGTCGAACGTGCGGTGGCGCTCGGCCGCGGGGTTTTGCTGTTAGCCAATGATCTTCCCGCTGACCTGCTCGGGCAGGAGCAGCTCGGGGTGGCGGGCCTGTACTTTGCTTATCAGCCCGGAGACAGCCTCAAGCAGATCATGGGTCGCCATGAACGGGAAACTCTGCAGCAGGCCCTGCGGGTTCATCAGGGTCGCAAGAATGAGACAGCTACGGCGCTCGGTATCTCACGCAAAAGCCTTTGGGAAAAAATGCATCGTCACGCCCTCGATGCCTCGTCTGTTACTGAACCCTAGCGACCATCCGCCCGTTTGTGGCGATTCGGTAACCCGCTCGGCGTTGTTTGCGCGAAACTCATGACGGTTAAGTCTCACCAGGACCAGTCGACCGAAATTCAATCTGTTAGGGAGCATTATGGCGATTGCCGTAAATCCGAAAAAACTGGCGCAGGATATTGCCGAATGCTTTATGAGCCTCTCGGCTTCGGGGCTCAAGAAGTCCACCCCTGCGGATCTGGAAATTATTTTGACCAATCTGAGCGAAGTGCAGCGTGAGAGCCGTGCGATTCAGATGCCTTGCTGAAGATGCCTTGCTGAAGATGCCTTGCTGAAGATGCCTTGCTG
>JAAXQE010000301.1:0-3043 GCA_012974425.1 Geopsychrobacter sp. | reverse complement strand
AGATGCCTTGCTGAAGATGCCTTGCTGAAGATGCCTTGCTGAAGATGCCTTGCTGAAGATGCCTTGCTGATCAAGACCAAGAATATGCGGATTTCCCGCCTGCGCCAGGCTGAGATGGTGTTGCGGAATTTCTGTAAAAAGAGCGGTTTTTGCTCTAGTTTTCCAGAGTTTAGGATTCAGTTGCATCGCAGCCGGAGTTGCTATAGGATTAGCAATCTCTTTTGTGATCTGTTGGGGGGAATCATGCAAGGTTTTGTTGTTCTGCTCACCTTTTTAGTGCTGCTTTGCGCTACTCCGCTCCAGGCCGATGGTCCCGGGTTTCACGGAGATGTGCGGGTCGGTATCTTCCCTTTCAGTCCAATCAATTATATCGATAACGATGGCAGGGTGCAGGGTTTCAACCCTGATCTGTTGCGTGAGATTTCTCGGCTGCAGGGCTGGTCGCTGACCTTTGTCCCAGGCAGCTGGAGTGAGGGTCTCGAACGGCTGCAGGGCGGTGACATCGATCTGGTCATGTCGGTTATTTACACCCCGGAGCGGGCCGAGCTGATGGACTACACCGTCGAGTCAGTGCTCGAGGTCTGGGGGCAGGTCTTTGTGAGCCCGGAGAGCGCAGTTCAGGGGATTGCCGACCTTGCTGGCAAACGCGTGGCACTTATGCGCGGCGATATGAATGGGCAAAATTTTAAGAAAACGGCTACCGAACTTGGGGTGACCTGTGAATTCATTGAGTTTGCCGGTTTCTCCGAAGTTTTTGCCGCGGTTAGGGATAAAGCTGTTTTTGCTGGAGTCGCCCCACAGCACTTCGGACTGCGGAAGTCAGGGGATTACGATCTGGTGCCCAGTAGTATTCAGTTCTCGCCTGTCCCTCTGTACTTTGCCGCCAGGAAGGCTGCGCAGCACAGCCTGCTCAGCCAGATCGATGTTCAGCTCAACAGTTGGAAAAAGGATAAGGATTCGTACTATTACGAACGCCTCTCATACTGGTTGGGGGTCCAGCAGGTCAGGACAGAAATCCTGCCTCCATGGTTGCTAGGTAGCTTGGCAGGCTTTGTGGCGCTTGCTCTGCTGTTGCTGTTTATGGGACTCCTGTTGAAATCTCAGGTGAAAAAGCGGACCGGCGAGTTATCACAGAGCAATGCAGAGTTACTTGGCAGCCGTGAGAGGTACCGCAAGCTGATCACGACCATGGTTCAACCGATGGCCCTGCATGAAATAATCTGCGGACCGGGCGGTGTTCCGGTCGATTACCGTTTCCTCGAGGTGAACCCGGCATTTGAAGAGTTCCTAGCCAGGCCTGCCGCAGAGATCGTCGGTAAACGGGTGTTGGAACTCATGCCGAGTACCGAACCGCGCTGGATCGATTCCTTTGGCAAGGTCGCCTTGAGCGGAGGAGCCCTGCATTTTCAGGATTATTCAGCCGAGCTGGATCAGCATTTCGATGTTGCGGCCTATTCCCCGGAGCCAGGTCAGTTTGTTGCGATAACTACCGACATTACCGCCCGGATCAGGATGGAAGCCGAGCAGCGGCGAATTGAAGAGCAGGTTCTGCAGACCCAGAAGCTGGAGAGTCTCGGCGTGCTGGCGGGGGGGATTGCCCATGATTTTAACAACATTCTGATGGCGGTATTGGGCCATTGTGAACTGGCCCTGCGGCGTCTGCCCAAGGAGTCTCCAGCCATTTCGAGTCTTGAACATATTAAGAACTCAGCCGGCAAGGCCGCCGATCTGGCCAACCAGATGCTTGCCTATTCGGGTAAGGGGAAATTTGTCGTCGAACCGCACGATCTGACAAGTATTATCGAAGAGATGGAGCAGATGTTGACCGTCTCAGTCAGCAAGAAGGTTGTTTTGCGTTATGAGTTCGCTCCGCACCTGCCAGCGGTTGAGGCCGATCTGACCCAGATCCGCCAGATTATATTGAATCTGGTGATCAATGCCTCAGATGCGATCGGGGATCGTAGCGGGGTGGTGGCGGTAAGTACCGGGGTGATGGATTGTGACCGGGCCTATCTGGCTGAAACCTGGCTGGATGAAAAATTGCCCGACGGACAATATGTATTTCTTGAGGTCGCTGATAACGGGTGCGGGATAGACCCGTTGACTATCAAGCGGATATTTGAGCCATTTTTCAGTACAAAATTTACCGGGCGTGGTCTCGGAATGGCGGCCGTGCTGGGAATTGTGCGTGGTCATAAAGGAGCGATCAAGGTTTACAGCGAGATCGGGAAGGGGACAACCTTTAAGGTCCTCTTGCCTGCGGGCAACAGGGCAGCGGCGATTTATGATCAGCCAGAAAGTCTGCCGACCTTCAAGGGAAGTGGCCTGGTGCTGCTGGTCGATGACGATGAAACCGTGCTCAGTGTCAGCGCTTCGATGTTGCGCGAGTTGGGTTTTGAGGTCCTGGTAGCTAAGGATGGTCGCGAGGCGGTGCAGGTTTATGCCGATAAGGCACAGGATATCAGTTTCGTGTTGACGGACCTGACGATGCCGCACCTCGACGGGGAGCAGGCCTTTCGCGAAATGCGGCGCATCAATCCCTCGGTGAAGGTTATTCTGTGCAGTGGCTATAACGAGCAGGAAGTATCGCAAAAATTCGTTGGCAAGGGGCTTGCCGGTTTTCTGAAAAAGCCCTACCCGCTGTCAGCTCTGCAGGAAGCGGTCAGCCAACTGGCCGAGGATGAGTATATTGGACGGTATTGAAGAGTTTGTTTGAATACAGGACAGTCTTGGCCGATAAGGGCGTTGGCGCCGGCATGCAGAGTGATTTCAGCCTGCAACTTGAGCTAGCCGGGTGGCCAGTGCGCGCAAGGATCTGCGTACAACCACAGCTGAATTGCCGCAGTTGAAGAAAATATCCAAGACTTTCGTCTGGGTGGCGATTAAGTAATATTGTCTGAGCGGGGTATTGCTGAAACCGACCGGACCGAAGTGGGTTGGTAGGCAGTCTTCGGGCAACAGGCTTTTAGGTTGTTTAGGGATTAAATATAGCTGTTCGAATTCAAAGACCCGACCCTCCAGTTCTGGAGGGTCGGGTCTTTTG
>JAAXQE010000064.1 GCA_012974425.1 Geopsychrobacter sp. | reverse complement strand
TATCTGATTTTGGAGGTCGTCTAGGTGGAGGTTCGGAAGCATTGAGCAACCTTGAGCTTTTTTCGGAAGCAGAATATTCGACCCTGCACTTTGAAGTGCTGGCACAGGAGCGTGGATTCTCCGCCGTGGCCGGGATAGACGAGGCAGGCAGGGGGCCCCTTGCCGGTCCTGTGGTTGCGGCAGCGGTTGTGTTGCCTGACAACTTCCGGTTGGACGGACTGACCGATTCGAAGAAGCTGAGCGCGAAGAAGCGCGAAGAGTTCTTTCCGATCATTCGTCAAAAGGCGCGTGCATACGGGATAGGTCTCGCCTCGGCTGCAGAGGTTGATCGTCTGAATATCCTGCAGGCGACCCTGCTGGCTATGCAGCGCGCTTTAAGTAAAGTACAGGGAGTGGCTGACTATCTGTTGATCGATGGGATCACGCCTCTGCCGGTTGCGCTGCCACAACAGACCCTGAAGAAAGGCGACAGTCGCTCACTCTCGATCGCTGCCGCTTCGGTTCTGGCCAAGGTCGCACGCGACCGCGTGATGGTTCAGCTCGACCGGCAATATCCTGGTTACGGTTTTGCCGGGCATAAGGGGTATGGCACCCTGGCGCATCGGCAGGCTATCGAATCGATGGGGCCGGTCCCGCCGCATCGCTTGACTTTCGCCGGGGTGAAGGAATTTGTGGAGATCGGATGACACAGGAGAGACTCAGCCTGGGTGCTTGGGGGGAAGATCAGGCTGCGCTCCACTTGCAACGCCAGGGGCTTAAAATTGTTGCGCGCAACTTTATGACCCCGGTCGGCGAGGTCGATATTATCTGCCGCAGCCGAAAAGAAATTATTTTTGTTGAGGTGAAAACCCGGCGGACTAATGCCTATGGCACCCCGGCCGAAGCGGTGGGCCTGCGCAAGCAACGTCAGGTCATTCGTGCCGCACAGTGGTATCTGGCAGCGAACAAAATCTCTTTGCAGCCACGCTTCGATGTCATTTCTGTTATGCCTGAAGACGCAGGCCGCGCCCGGCTTGAGCACCTTCCCGCCGCCTTTGGCCTGTCTGGATTTTAACTACGAGCGTCTGTTGCTGTTTAATTTTATTTGAAATTTACAATAATCTTGACATGAACCTGTAGCGATGATTGGGAGTAGCAAATGTCAATCGACTTGAAAAAACTTGGATTGATGCGCCTGGCGGTGGTGACCCCAGAGTTGCGGGTGGCCGATGTCGACTTCAATCTGGCCGCGATTAAGGCGACTGCGCTTGAGGCTGCCGATCAGGGGGCTTCGCTCTGCCTGTACCCTGAACTCTGTCTCAGTGGTTACACCTGTGGCGATCTTTTTTTTCAGTCGCTGCTTCAGCAACGGGTTGTTGATGCCTTGCTCGATCTTGCCCGTTTTAGCAGTACAAAAAGCATCCCGTCCCTGGTAGTTGGTGCTGCCTTGGAGCAGGGTGGTCGCCTGTTTAACTCTGCGGTGCTGATTGCCGACGGGGTTATCTGTGGCGCCGTACCCAAGACCTTTCTGCCTAACCGCGGTGAGTTCTATGAGCAACGTTGGTTCTCTTCTGCACGCGAACGAAACAGTGATCAGTTGTTGCTTGCCGGGGAGGCTATCCCTTTTGGTGAGGATCTGCTGTTTCAGGATAAATCCTTTGCCGAGCTGCGCATCGGCATTGAACTCTGTGAAGACCTCTGGGCGGTGGAACCACCCAGCGGCTCCCAGTCCCTTGCGGGTGCGACCCTGTTACTCAACCTCTCGGCCAGCCCGGAAATCCTCGGCAAGCGCAATTATCGTCAGCAGCTGGTCACCTCTCAGTCGGCGCGTTGTCTGGCTGCTTACGCCTATGCCTCGGCCGGGCCGAACGAATCGAGTACCGATCTGGTCTTCTCCGGCCACAGTTTGATTGCCGAATACGGGCAGATTCTGGCTGAAACCGAGCGCTTCAGTTTCGAGAGTCGCTTGGCCCTGGCCGATGTGGATCTGCAGCGCCTGGTTGGTGAGCGACAGCGCAACAGCAGTTTTGCCAATGCCAGCTCGCAGCGCAGCTATCGGATTGTCCATTTTACTCAGGCTTCCTGCGAGGTTGAACGCTTGCAGCGGCCGGTCAGTCGAACCCCCTTCGTCCCGGCGCTTGAGCAGGAGCGTTCCGAACGCTGTCGCGAGATCTTCGCCCTGCAGACCAGCGGCCTAGCCAAACGGCTGCGCCATACCGGCTGTGCCGATGTGGTTATCGGACTCTCCGGCGGGCTCGATTCGACCCTCGCGCTGCTGGTTGTCATCCACGCCTTCGATCGGCTCGGCCTTGCGCGTAAGGGGATTCATGCGTTGACCATGCCCGGCTTTGGTACCAGTGCGCGCACGAGATCGAACGCCGAAAGACTTGCCGAGCTGCTCGGTTGTGCATTGCGGGTTATCCCGATCGATGCCGCAGTACGTCAGCATTTTGCCGATATCGGTCATGCTGAAAATAAGCAGGATGTCACCTATGAAAACTGCCAGGCCCGAGAGCGCACCCAGATTCTGATGGATGTCGCCAACCAGGTCGGTGGACTGGTCATCGGGACCGGGGATCTCTCCGAGCTGGCCCTCGGATGGTGTACCTATAACGGCGACCATATGTCGATGTATGCCGTCAATTGCGGAGTGCCCAAAACCCTGGTGCGCTATCTGGTCGACTGGTGTGCCGAACATGAGTCTGAGGGGGCGATCTCGGCGATCTTGACCGATGTGAGTGCCACGCCGGTCAGCCCTGAATTGCTGCCTTTGACCGATGATGGTGAGATCGGTCAGGTTACCGAAGAGCTGGTCGGCCCCTATCTGCTCCACGATTTCTATCTCTACAATATGGTGCGCCTGCACTATCCCCCGCAGAAGATTCTGCAGCTGGCTGAGCAGGCTTTCGCTGGAGAATACGCGAGCGATGTGCTCCGCAAATGGCTGCTGGTCTTCTATCGGCGTTTTTTCAGTCAACAGTTCAAGCGCTCCTGTCTGCCCGATGGTCCCAAGGTCGGAACCATTGCTCTGTCGCCGCGCGGTGACTGGCGGATGCCGAGTGATGCCAGCGTCGCTCTCTGGATCAGCCAATTGGAGCAACAGAATTGAGCGGCATTCTCTACGTGGTCGCCACGCCGATCGGCAACCTTGAGGATATGAGCTATCGTGCGGTCCGAATTCTCTCCGAGGTTGCGTTGATCGCCGCCGAGGATACCCGCCATAGCCGCCGATTGCTCGATCACTACGGCATCAAGTCCCGTCTGATCTCCTGCCATGAACATAATGAACAGGAGCGTAGTGTCGAACTTATTGCAAGGCTGCAGGCCGGTGAAGATGTCGCCTTGATCAGTGATGCCGGAACCCCGGCCATTGCTGACCCCGGTTACCGCTTGGTGCGCGCCTGTCGTAAGGCTGGGGTCGAGGTGGCTTGCGTGCCGGGGTGCAACGCCATGATCGCGGGTCTGTCGATAAGCGGCCTGCCGACCGATAGCTTTCGCTTTGCCGGGTTTCTGCCCTCGAAGAAGGGGTTGCGCCAGAAGTTTATCGCTCAGTTCAGCGCTGCCGACCACACTCTGGTTTTCTACGAAACGCCGCATCGCCTACTCGCGGCTCTAGGTGATTTGGCCGAACTCTGTGGTCCAGAGCGTGAAATAGCTGTGGGTCGCGAATTGACCAAGAAACATGAGGAACTTTTCTTGGGCTCCCTGGCCGCCGCCCGTGCCCATTTTGAACAAAAGACGATCAAGGGAGAGCTGGTGCTGATGCTGGCAGCAGGCGAGAAGGAGCTACCGCAAGAGACTGTCGAAGAAGCTCTGCAGCGGCTACACGCTGAGGGGGGACTGAGCTGGAAAGAGATCGTCAAGCGAGTGGCAAAAGAGCATGGCATAACCGGGAGCGATGTTTATCGCCGTTCGCTGCCGTTGCGGAATATTGAGCAACTCTGAGCCTGCTTCGCTTAGCAAAAGTATTTTTCTA
>JAAXQE010000270.1 GCA_012974425.1 Geopsychrobacter sp. | reverse complement strand
ATTGAAGATGCGCTGATAGCAGCCCTTTGCCTTGTCGATATACAGGGGAACATTTTTCGTGTTGGTGATTGATGAAGATTTGACACAGTCCAGGCTGCAGTCTGCGTCGATACGACTCTTTTCGCAACCCTCAATCTGATGAAACAGGCATTGCCGGCTGATTAAAAGTTCAATCGGGTGATAGATGCTGGAGTAGAGCGCGAAATCCGCTGGAGCAACGATATTCCAGATCTGATTCTGGCTGATTTCATTGGAGATGAATGCGCCCGCACAGTTGAAATGCTCCTTCAGGCAAAGCAGGGAAAAGGAATTCAGCGTATTCATGTGGGGCCCGGCAATCCAGGGGATTCCCTGTTCCCAGGCCGCGTAGGCGATTCCGCTATTGTTTGTGACGATCCGTGCCGGTTTCACCTGCCGCAAGAGCTCAAGCGCAGCAGCGTAGTCCTGACCGATGAGTACCGCCGGAAACCAGGGGGTTAATTCCCGGTTGGCCACAAAGAGTTCGACAAAGCGGGAGATCTCAGCTTGCAAATTGTTGGGCAGCTGAAAGTAGATATCTGCACTGGTCGTGGCACAGTGCTCGAGCTGCGCGATGGAGGAGATCAGCACCGCGAGGGTCGGCCTGCTTATCTCCCGCGCGGTCTTTCTTAAGACCGGAAGCGCAAGCGGAGCGATAGTCTCTCTTGAGCCAGTTAAGCAGGATAGAATTTTTTTCGTTATGGAACCGAGCTCTTTAACCGGCAGAAAAACCTCCCCGTGCAGGCCCGCACACTCCAGCTCTTCAAGCTGAAATTCCGTCTCACTTAGCACTGCGAACCGCTGCGCCAGACTCGAGAGATCGATGCGCCGGGGTCGATTCTTTTTGCTGTGCGCAAAGTCGCCACTTTCGGCCGAGACCAGCGCAGTTGCAGAAGAGAACTCGAAAGAGCTGTCAGCCGTCGTGACCGCCACCCTTAACCGCCCCCCTGCCGCCCCGGCCACCGCGATATTCAGGCGCGGCTTTGTGCTATCCAAGCGGGCAATTTCACTTTCGACATGCCTGATAATCCGGGTCTTTGCGTCGTACAACTCTTGCTTGACCTTCTCCATCTCCTCGGCAGAGGAGCAGCCCTTTAGCCCGGCAAAATGGAGAGCAGAATTATCCCGCGGGTTATCGATATACATACTCTTATGGATATCGCCGGTCAGAAAGGCGTTGCTGAAACCCCGATTGAATACCCGATACAGATCGGTATCATCGCCGCTTGATTTATCGAGGGTGTAAAAATTATCCAGCAGTCTCCGCCAGGAGTTCACCACCGTGTAAACATAGTGAAACTTCTTGACCCGCCCTTCAATCTTCAGGGAGTCGACCCCGGCAGCATAGAGTGCGGCAAGATCGTGAAATGCCGAGTTGTCCTTGAGATTCAACGGGAAGTCTTTGCCCACGGCAGTGGTCAGATATTGCTCGCGGCAGGGCTGGCTGCAGCGGCCGCGATTGCCGGACTTACCCTCCAGCGCAGAGGCCAGATAACAGAGCCCTGAAAACCCGATGCAGTTTGAGCCATGCACAAAGACTTCTGTCTCGATATTGTTGTCATGGCCTGCCTGAGTGAGTTCTGTTATTTCAGCGATATTCAACTCTCTGGATAAGTTGACGCGGGTGACCGCCAGTTTACTCAGGAACTTTATCTGCCCCGCATTGTGGGTCGTCAGCTGGGTCGAGGCATGGATTTTCAGGGTTTTGAAATGCCGGGAGAGCAGATAAGCCAGGCCCAGGTCCTGAATGATAACCCCGTCGATAGCGATGTTTACCAGGCGGTTCAGCAGCTTGACCAGCGCCCTGAATTCATGCTCCAGGATGAGGATATTGATCGTCAGGAAGACCTGGCAGCCATGCCGATGGGCCAGGCCGATAATCCCGCCCAAATCCTCGAACTCGATATTGGTCGCGCGGTTTCTGGCATTGAACTTATTCAGACCACAGTAGACGGCATCGGCACCGCCAGCAATTGCCGCCTTTATCGAATCGAGATCGCCGCCCGGAGCGAGTAATTCTATTTTTCTCTTCATAGGCTTGATACTAACTTAATTGGGCCGCCGAGATGGACAAAAAACGCGAGAGCCGCCTCGCGTGGGACCTTCCCCTCAGAGGCTCAGTGCGACCTCGCGCAACGGCTGATGGACGGCCCCCGCTGGTGTCAGCCGACTCGCAAACAGCACCATCTGCGTGACCTCAAGCTGGCCGCAGTCGCACGGCCTGAAAGACTCCAGAAATCCACGCACGAGCGGGGGGCGGCCCAGGCGGCCCAGGGTCAGGTGGGGTCGATAGGGACGCGCTTCGCGCGGCAGGCCGAGCCCACACAGAGCCTCGGCCAGCGCGGCCTGCAGAGTCAACAGCGGTGGCCGTGGCTCGACCCCCAGCCAGATCACACGCGGATCTCTGCCCGCCGGAAAACTCCCCAGTCCCCTAAGGGTCAAAGAAAAAGCCGGGCTGGACCCGCCGATCAACCGCATGCGCGTGCCGATTTCAGCCAGCATCTCCTGCGATTGGTCGCCCAGAAAGAGCAGGGAGAGATGCAGGTTCTTCAGGGACGAGGGGCGCAACTCCGGCAGTTCCAGTTTGAGCTGCCGCTGCAGGCAGGCCAGGCGTTGCTGCAGTTCGACCGGCAGCGGAATCGCCACAAAGGAACGGATCATGTTCATCGCTCCTCGCACCCCGGATTCGGATGCGGCAAGTCTGGACCTGCAGCCCGGATAGCGGTCCTTTTCGGTTGTCGAGCGCTAAACATCACTGGTCATGATAAACAACGGCTGGCGCAGGAAGGAATCGTACTTCGGCCGCAGGCGCTCGACGTTGTAATACTTCTCCACGTCGATAACCTTCTTCTGCCCGGTGACGATGCTGATCGGCACCGTATCATAGCTGCCGTTGTGGATGCTCACCAGGCGCCCCGAGGTCCCGGCCAGAACCAGATCGAGGGCCATATTGCCGAAGGCCATCGGCACGATGGAATCGAGGGCGTCGGGGTCGCCGCTGCGCACCAGGTAGCCGAGGCGCTGATTAAGCACGTTGATACGCCGGCCCTGATTGAACTTGGGCGAGAGCTCCTTGAGCAGGATCGAGACCTGGTCGCCGATTCCACCCAGTTTACGGTGTCCGTACTGATCGACCTCCTCCCCCTCGAAGGACATCTCCCGCTGGTGACGCATGCGCGCACCCTCCGAGACGAGCACCACCGAGTAATTGCTCGGATGCCGGTTGCGATCGTCGGTCAGAAGACGCGCCAACTGTTCGATGTCGAACTCGTGCTCGGGGATGATACAGCGGTCGGCCGCCCCGGCCATGGTCGGCAACAGGGCGCTGAAACCGGCGTAACGGCCGAACACCTCGATCACCAGGTAACGCTCGTGGCTACCCGCCGAGGTGCGCAAGCGGTGGGTCAGCTCAATCGTGCGGGTGACACAGGTCGAGAAACCGATGCAGTAGTCGGTGCCGGGCACGTCGTTGTCCATGGTCTTGGGGATGGCGACCACCCTCACCCCCTCTTCGTGCAGGCGCTGGGCGTAGCTTAGGGTATCGTCGCCGCCGATCGGGATCAGAAAGTCCAGATCGAGGAACGCGATATGTTTGAGCACATCGGGGGTAACATCGTTGATCTCGCCAGGGTAGCTGTCGCGCAGATGTTCGGGCAGATTGGCCTGCGGCAGATGACTCGGTCGGGTGCGCGAGCTGTGCAGGAAGGTGCCACCGGTGCGCCCGGCGCGATTGACGACATCCTGGGTCAGCTCCTGCACACAGGCGCTGTTGTCGGCCTGCGGGTCGGGGACCAGTTCCACCAGCCCCGCCCAGCCACGCCTTATGCCGAGCACCCGATAGCCTTCGCGCAGGGCGCGGATAGTGATCGCCCGGATCGCGGGGTTGAGGCCGGGCACATCACCACCACCGGTCAAAATTCCGATCGTTCCTTTGCTGGGCATGA
>JAAXQE010000296.1 GCA_012974425.1 Geopsychrobacter sp. | reverse complement strand
GGATGAGGATCTGGGCGAGCAGCTACGCAGCCTGAGAAAGGTCCTCAGCTACGATTTTGCGACGATCTTCTGCGCCCATCGCGGCCTGGTTGAAGACGGCAAAGCCGCCCTGGCCGCCAAACTCGAGCACCTGGAAACCCTCTGCGCCCAGAGCCATGAACTTTATCGCCAAGGGCTCACGTTGGCAAAGATCACCCAGCGCTTGCTCGGCCCCGAGAATATGGTCAGCCTGATCACCGGCTATCAGTTCACCAAACGCAACCTCATCCGCGCCTGCCTGCAACAGCCTCCGGGCAATGGCAACACGCGTGATTTTACCGAGTAGCTAATCCCCTTTTTCGATTTTAGGAGCATGCATGGGACACCACACCACCAGCAAGAACAGCATCGTGCCGCTGATCGATCGGCTCAACAAGTACCCGATCGGGCTGGTCGACAACGATAAACTGCGCCAGATTCTGGCGATCCTCTTCAGTGAGGAGGAGGCCTTTGTCGCTTCGCGTTTCCCGCTCCACGAAGCCACCATCGATGAGCTGACGAAACTGACCGGTATCTCCGCTGAACCTCTGACCAATACCCTCGAGCAGATGGCCAATAAAGGGCTAGTGATCGACATGCCCCACAAGGGGAGCGTCTACTACCTGCTGCTGCCGGGCCTAATCGGGTTTTTCGAATTCACCTTCATGAAGCAACGCGCCGACCTTCCGGTGGCAGAGCTGGCGAAACTGATGGGGGAATATCTCTACGAGGACCCAAAGAACGGCCAGGCCAGCGAATTCTTCGGCAGCAAGACCCCCCTGACCCGCTCCCTCGCCTACGAGGAGAGTATCCCGGTCAGCTCGCAGGTCACCAGCTATGAAGGCGCGCGTGAGATCATCCGCAAATCGGGCGGCGGCGCGGTGGGCTTGTGCTACTGTCGGCACAAGAAGGAACATCTCGACCAAAGCTGCGAAAAGGGCGCACCGGTCGAAGAGATCTGTATCTCCCTCGGCAGCGCGGCCAAGTTCATGGCGCGGCGTGGCTTCGCCGAAGAGAGAAGCGTCGAGGAACTCCTCGCCATCATCGATACCGCGCGAGAACACAACCTGACCCACATCACCGACAACATCCGCCATAAGCCGAGCTTCATCTGTAACTGCTGCTCCTGCTGCTGTGAACTGCTCGCCGGGGTCCAGGCCGGCTACCATGAAGGAGTCGGCAAGACCGGCTACCTGATCGCCGTCGATGCTGAAAACTGCAGCGCTTGCGGTCTCTGTGTAAAGGCCTGCAATGTCGCTGCATTGCATGTCGCAACCGTAAACAGCACCCACCAATTGGCGATAGCTAAAGAGGTCTGCCTCGGTTGCGGCGCCTGTGTTCCAGCCTGCCCCAAAGGAGCGCTAAGCATGATCCCGGTGGCCCCGCCGGTTATCCCGCACAAGAAGAAAGAGCTGATGAAGCAGATCCTCAAAGAGAAGCACCGCATGACGCCGTTTGTGATTGATGGAATTAAGCAGAAGGTAAAGAAGATCCTGTCATAAGGAGGCTAGATCATTGCCAGGGGAAATCGCCACAGCAAACCGCGAACCGTTGCGGGCACTATGGAATTGATCCCTTACGCAGGGTTCCGTGAGGGGGATGAGGTGGGCTTGTTGCGTTGCTCACCTCATCCTTCTCGATTTTATCAGGCATGCAGGGCGGTTGTGACAGGGAAGTCGTTGTCAAACCTAAGTGGTAGTTTGGGTGTTATCGACAAGCAAGACTCAGTGCGATTCCTGCCATTGTTTTTCGCTCGATAGAGCGCTGAATCTGCTTCGCCAATAAGTTCGTAGGATCCAATTTTACGGGTACCATCGAAGCATGTCAGACCGATACTGGCGGTAAGTGCCGCCTCATTGTGCCAGAGTTCAGTGGAGAGGAGAGCGAGTTGCTGGTGTAAGCGTTGCGCAAAGTTATTGGCACTGGTTGCGGTTGCTCCGGGGAGTATTATGGCGAACTCTTCGCCACCGTAGCGACAGACGATATCGGCATTGCGTGCTGTTTTGGTAAGGGCTCCCGAGACTGCTTTCAGAATGGTGTCACCGGCCTGGTGGCCGTAGCAATCGTTAAACCATTTGAAATGATCCAGATCGACCAGCATCAGACTGAAGGGTGTTCCGGTGCGCTGGCTGCGTGAAATTTCCTGGCCCAGACGCAGGTCGAAGGAGGTCCGGTTGCCGAGACCGGTTAATGGGTCGCTAAGGGCCATTTTCGCCAGTTCAGCCCTGCGGTTACGCAGTTGAGTGATCTGCTCGGTCCGCATGAGATGCCCGCGAATTCGTGCGGTCAATTCGGCTGTTGGTGTAACAAAGGTGACACTGTCACAGGCTCCGAGTTCAAGTCCCCGCAGGCGTTGCTTGTGCTCCCCCTCTTTGGTGAAAATCAGGATGGGCAGGTCAGCCCATGCGGGTTTGATCCTCAAGGTTGTAAGCCAATCGGTCGGGGCGTCAATGGTGCCGAAGGCCCAGAAGATCATGTCGATTTTCTGTTTTCCCAGCTCGGCTATGGCCTCTTCTCCACTGGAACAGTGGATAGTATTGGCAAAGACATTTGTCTTTAAGATTTTCTTCTCGAGAGCACCACGCGGTGGATTACTGGTGGAGATAATAAGGGCAGTGGCTGTCATCGGTTGGTCCCTTTCGTTGCTTCCCAATATGCTGACTGACTTTCATATCGGTCGAAACCAGAGTTCTCTTTAGGCTGAATTGATCTTAGCTAAGCAGGCTAGTAGCTATTTTTGTGCCAGTCGGCATATTTGATGGGTAAGGCGATTAATGTCGGGAAGTTAGGGTTCTGCTGATGGGCTCAGATAGAAACCTGTTCGCTTCGGCTGGGTAGGGTGCCACCATTTTGACATCTGTTAGTCGCAGTATTCATTAAAGAATTTAAGTTTAGCGGTCGATGGGCATGGTATGACGATTCTAAACCCTCTGGCATCTTCAAATCTGGTGGTTCAGGCAACTGTGACGCCCGCGCGTCCCGAAGAACGGCAGAACGATCTGCGGGTTGATCAGATTGTACGGGCGACTGTTGTCGAAGGGGGCCTCGACCGGACGATGCTTGAATTGAAGCATCAGCGTTTCTGGATCAAGGCTGATCGGGAGTTGCAGACTGGTCAACAACTTGAACTGCAGGTGTTAACGACCCACCCGAAATTGAGTTTTAAGCTGCTTGCGGCTTCTTTAGATACTCGGCTTGCGGCTCTTTTGCCATTGCTGGTGAAACCCTACAATTGGAGTGGGTTATTGCAGCAAATTCAGCAGGGGAGCACCCAGCATTCTGAGCCAATGCAGCAGGTCCTCACGCAGATTGCGGCTTTTTTGCGCCCTGAAGGAGAGCTGTCTGCGCGGGATTTTTCTGCTGTTGCATCGACGCTGAATCAACTTAAGTCGTTTGAGGCACTCTTTTCAGGCGCAAAAGGGCTACCATTGGCGGCGACTATTGATCGCCTGCTCACGGCGTTGAACGGGCGGGCGGATACCGTCGATCTGCCGCAGCAGTTAAAGAGAATAGTGTCTCAACTGCAGCAGAACCCTGAGCCGATGCGTGATTTCAAGTCGGTCGATCGGGAAAAAATTGTCGGTTTATTGACACAAATCAACCAACCGCAGAAACCGCTTCAGCCAGAGCAGGCCCGTTTGTTGGCCACTGAGTTGAAAACCCTTCTGCTTGCCAAGCCGATTGCCTTGCCCCGGGTATTGGGTCGAGCTGTGCAGGAGTTGCAGCTGTTGCTCAGCCCGCCAGCGTCGGAAAATATTGAGCTATCACCGAAACTGCTGGGCCACCTAAAGGGACTGGCTACGCAACTGGACACGGCTGTTGCGGCAAAACCCGATTGGCCACAGAATCTGCGCCACTTAGTTCAGCAGATTCTCGGAGTGTTGCAGCCGTTGGTTGCAGAGCCTGAAATTCTGGCGCGGAAAGGAAATTTAGGCGTCTTATCTCAGTTGCTTGGTTTGAATCTGGAGGCGGAACTCTTGCGTGGCCGAACCCGCGATGCCCTGAGTAGTCTCAAATTGGCTCTTTTGGGCGAAAGTTCCGAACTGGGCGTAAAGGGGGAAGAGGCATTGCACCGGATTGAACTCTTTCAGCTGTGTCGTGTCCGCCTGGCAGAGCAGGGTTTAACCTTTGTGCCCTTACCCCTCTCTTTCCTAGAGGAGGGTTTTCTGATCGCAGAAGATGACGCAAAGCAAGGCCAGCAGCAGAAAAAGGCCAAGGGCATGCGAGTCTCTGTGTTCCTGAGATTGTCATCGCTCGGGAATCTGCGGATCGATCTGCTCTCTGAGGACTCCAGTTCTTTGTTACGGGTCGCCTGCGAGGATAAGCAGAGAGCTGACTTTCTGCAATCTATGGGGGAACAGCTGCAGGAGCGGTTGCAGGAATTGAGTATCAGTAGTATCAACTTTACGGTCGGGGTTGAGGCCCCGGCACGGGAGTTACTCAAGAAAATATTACCAGATAAGCATGGGATGCTTGATGCGCGGGTTTAAATTTCAAGAGGCGAGCGGCGCGAAAAAGACCGCCAAACAATCCATTTATCGCTTGGATTTTTCGTGCTTCCAGCCTCGTACTTCGGATCTAAGGCCATTAGCATGAAAGATAAGCCATATCCAATAAAGCAGGCCGTCGCCCTGAATTATGATCGCCAGGCCGGTGGCGCACCCAAGGTGGTCGCCGGTGGCAAGGGCGAGATTGCACAGAAAATCTTGGCCGCAGCCCGTCATGCCGGGGTTGAGATTGTCGAAGATGTGGATCTGCTTGAGGTGCTTGGCAAGGTTCCGATCGGTCAGGAGATCCCCCCCCAGCTATTTCAGGCCGTTGCTGAAATTCTTGCTTTTGTGTATCAAGCCAATAACAGTTACGCTGCCCGCCCAGGCCAATCTTAAGGCCGTTTGGCTGTCCTGAAAAAAACTTTACACCTGCCGACCCTTAGTGTATCTTGGCCAGCCTGCGGAGAGGTGACCGAGAGGCCGATGGTGCTCGCCTGGAAAGCGGGTGTAGCGCAAGCTACCGGGGGTTCGAATCCCCCCCTCTCCGCCATA
>JAAXQE010000295.1 GCA_012974425.1 Geopsychrobacter sp. | reverse complement strand
GAAAGCGGGTGTAGCGCAAGCTACCGGGGGTTCGAATCCCCCCCTCTCCGCCATATTCTACTCGTCTGATGAAAAACGCCAATCTGCTGCGTTACCCTCAGCCCACCTCAACGATGTACCATTGAGGTACATCTTATTCGGCGGACTTTCGGGTGCCTTGCATCTCGGCATTTTTGATCAGCCCGGGAATGGGCTTTATAGTCCAAATGATTCGATGATATAAGATTCTTTTGGTGCCTTGGTGGCAATCTGATTTTACACGGATTGGCCCTTGCACAAGTCTTGCCGGCAGAAGTGACAGCCGGGTCCCACGCAACGAGCGGTTGTGAACCCCGTCAGGCCCGGAAGGGAGCAGCGGCAGCAACATTGTTCGTGTGCCGTGGGAGTGCCTGGCTGTCACTTGTGCCTGCAACCTTGCAGATGTGGGGAGTGCGGGTTTTTGCTCGACAGTTTATCTCCTCACCCCTGACACCTCAGCCCTCACGGGGTAAGGTGTCACCCTTCCGCCAGCGGAGTTTCTCCCCATGTCGTACATGGTTCTGGCGCGCAAGTGGCGCCCTCAGCAATTTGATGATCTGATCGGTCAGGAGCATGTCAGCCAGACGCTGAAGAATGCGATTACGGCTGATCGGGTCCACCATGCCTTTCTGTTTACCGGTGCGCGTGGCGTTGGAAAAACCTCGGCGGCACGTATCTTCGCCAAGGCCCTGAACTGTGTCGAGGGCCCGACCCTGACGCCCTGCGGTGTTTGCCCCTCTTGTGTTGAGATTACTGCCAGTCGCGGTATCGATGTCTTTGAGATCGATGGCGCATCCAATACCGGGGTTGATGATATTCGCGAGCTGCGCGAAAATATCCGCTACCTTCCATCTAATTCCCGCTACAAGCTCTTCATTATTGATGAAGTCCATATGCTCTCGATCAACGCCTTCAATGCGCTGTTAAAGACGCTTGAGGAGCCACCGGACCATGCCAAATTCATCTTTGCGACCACCGAGCCACACAAGATCCCGATCACGATTCTGTCGCGTTGCCAGCGTTTCGATTTCCGTAAAATTGCCCTGGACAAAGTAGCGGCACGACTCAAGACGATCGCCGTGGCCGAAGCCATCAATATCAGTGATGCCGGTCTGGCGATGATCGCGCGTGCCGGTGGTGGCAGTATGCGTGATTCTCAGTCGACCTTTGATCAGGTCATCGCTTTTTGTGGTGAGCAGGTTGAAGATCTCCATCTGCAGGGCCTACTCGGTCTGGTCGATCAGCGTTTGCTGATCAATCTGGTCGAGGCGTTTCTGGATGGTGACGCAGGGCGCGGTTTAGGCATTCTGCAGCGGGTTGATGAGCAGGGACACTCCTTTCGCAAGTTTTGCCAGCAACTGATCGATCTGGTGCGCTCGCTGCTTTTTATCACCGTGGTCGAGGATCCTGCCGATCTGCTCGAGGTCAGTTCCTCAGAGCTGCAAGAGCTCAGGCAGCTTGCCGCAGCGACCGATCTGAATCGCTTGCAGCGTAGCCTGGCTCTGTTGATGAAGACAGAAGCAGAGCTTGCCCATGCCAATTATCCGCGCTTGAGTGTGGAGATGGCCCTGATCAAGCTGGCCAGTCTGCCGAGCGGGGCCGATGTCGGGGCCTTGATCCACAAGCTTGATCTGATGGAGAAGCGCTTGCCCGCTGCCGGAACACTGGTCTCCGCCCCGGTCCAGGTCGAGGTGGCTGCACCATCTCCAGCACCATTACCGACTGTAGAGCCCGCTTGTGCGGAAGACGTGCCGCAAGAAAAACCTGGGATTTCGCCTGTTGTGCAACAGGGGCAACCCGATTGGGCGGGGCTGATTGAATTTGTCAATCGCAAGCGTCGTGCGACCGGATCGGTACTCGAGCATGCCCATCCTTTGAGCCTCGAATTGCCGCATCTCAAGATCGGCTATCCCGAGGGATCCTTCCACCTCCAGTTTTTTGGAGACAGTGCGACGCGTGATTCTCTTGAGGCTCTGGCAACGGAATTTTATGGGCAAAAGATCAGGCTGGATGTGCTCCCTTTGCGAGAGGATCATGAGGCTGCTGCCCCCACTTTTGCTCAACAGCGCCAGGAACAGCAGCTCAGCGCTCAGCAACAAATGCATGACAACGCCACTGGGCATCCGATGATTAAGGCAGCAAGAGAGATATTTGATGGAGAGGTCGAAGAGGTTCGGCCGGTCGATTAGGTCCTTGTCTGCTATACAGCACTGACAGATTATTGCGTTTATAAGGAGAGAAGCGAAATGGCAAAAGGTCTTGGAAATATCATGAAGCAGGCCCAGCAGATGCAACAGAAGATTGCCCGTGTGCAGCAGGAGCTGGAAGGGCGTGAAGTTGAGGCAACATCTGGCGGCGGCATGGTAACGGCCGTGGTTAACGGCAAGCAGCAACTGCTGAATTTGAAGATCGAAAAAGATGTCGTCGATCCTGAGGATGTGGACATGCTGCAGGATCTTGTCTCTGCCGCGGTCAATGAGGCGATAAAGAAGAGTCAGGAGATGATGCAGGAGGAGATGGGCAAGGTGACCGGCGGTATGAACCTGCCCGGGATGTTTTAGCCTGAACGTTGTCTGAATGCGGGATTTGCGGCTGTTCAAGCAGCGGGTTTTCTCGATAGATTTTTAAAGATTGCCATCGGATTTCATGCCGGTGGCTTTTTTTTATCTATTTATGGATGGACGATCGGCATATTGCCGCGGCAAAGGCTATACTTCTTGCGTCGGCTGTGCAGGTTGTATGCTGTATACGATAATTATTGAAATGGAGAAGCATGTTGTGGTAATGTCCCGTCTTGGTCAGACCAATGAACCAGAAATGTTTTCGCTAGATTTTATTTTTTTAGCTTCCCTGAAAAAAATAGAACGGCATTTTAAAGTGTTGGAATTAGAGGATTTTTCATGCTAGGCTCCCTCCCATCATTTGCAAGGCTGGTTGCTGAGCTGAGTAAGCTGCCAGGGATCGGCGGCAAGACGGCGACACGTTTAGCCTTTCATCTGCTCCGCAGATCGGATGCCGATGTTGAGGCTCTCGCAACTGCGCTGGTTGAGATGAAACGGAACCTCTCTTTTTGCCGCCGTTGTTTCAATATCAGTGAGGGTGAGTTCTGCCGCATCTGTAGCGACATGGGGCGTGATGATTCTTGCCTCTGTGTTGTGCAGGAACCACAGGATCTGATTGCGATTGAGCGTAGCCATGGGTATCGGGGGCGCTACCATGTATTGCATGGCGTTTTGTCGCCACTTAATGGCGTCGGTCCTGAAGATCTGAAGATAGCGCAGCTGTTCGAGCGTCTCAAAACCGAAGAGGTCGCCGAGGTGTTGCTGGCGACCAGTTTTACGATTGAGGGTGAGGCGACTGCACTCTATCTGTCACGTCTTCTCAAGGAGGTAGGAATCAAGGTTACGCGTCCGGCTCACGGTATCCCGCTCGGCAGTGATCTTGAATATATTGATTCGGCGACGGTTCAGCTGGCCATCGATAGCCGACGGGAACTCTAGTCGGTAGGTAGTCGCTAGGTTTTTTGTTTAGGCTTTATAGTCCCTGCCCGAGCAGATTCAGCAAGGCCAGTGAGAGGTTTACCTTAGGAGCACTATTTAATCGCTATATGTTCGCTCACCAGTAAAGGAGAAAACTGATGTCACGGAAAATGGTTTGTATCGATGGTTGTTCTGCCGCAGCGCACGTCGCGCACGCGACCAATGAAGTTATTGCTATCTACCCCATCACCCCCTCGTCCGGAATGGGTGAGATCTCAGATGCCAAGAGTGCTGCGGGTGAGAAAAACGTCTGGGGAACTATCCCCAAGGTCGTTGAAATGCAGTCTGAGGGTGGCGCTGCCGGTGCCGTTCACGGTGCCCTGCAGGCAGGTGCTCTGACCACCACCTTTACTGCGTCTCAGGGCTTGTTGCTGATGATCCCCAACATGTACAAGATCGCCGGTGAGTTGACCCCGACCGTCTTCCATGTTTCGGCGCGTGCCATCGCCGCCCAGGGCCTGTCGATCTTCGGCGATCACTCCGATGTCATGGCCTGCCGCCAGACTGGCTGGGGGATGCTCTGCTCCAACAATGTTCAGGAAGTCATGGATTTCGCCCTGATCTCTCAGGCTGCGACCCTCGAGTCGCGTATCCCCTTCCTGCACTATTTCGACGGGTTCCGGACCTCCCACGAGATCCAGAAGGTCGAAGAGTTGTCGATGCAGGATATGAAGTCGATGATCGACGATGACCTGGTCGCCGCTCACCGGGCTCGTTCTTTGTCGCCCGATCATCCGGTATTGCGTGGAACTGCGCAGAATCCGGATGTTTATTTTCATGGCCGTGAAATTGCCAATCAGTATTACGAAAAGGTGGCCGGCATCGTTCAGGGCCAGATGGACAAGTTTGCCAAGCTGACCGGTCGTCAGTACAAGCTGGTCGATTATGTTGGTGCCCCTGATGCCGAGCGCGTGGTGGTCATGCAGGGTTCCGGCTGCGAGGCGATGGAGGAGCTGGTCCTGCACCTGGTTGCCCAGGGCGAGAAGGTCGGCCTGATTAAGATCCGCCTGTTCCTGCCTTTCCCGATCGAGCAGTTCTGCAAGACAATGCCAGCCAGCGTCAAGAAGATTACCGTCCTCGACCGCACCAAGGAGCCGGGCTCAATTGGTGAGCCGCTTTATCAGTCGATCCGTACCGCTATCGGCGAAGGGATGACCGATGGCCTGACCAGCTTTGAGGGCTACCCCTCGATCGTTGGTGGTCGTTACGGCCTCGGTTCCTTCGAGTTCAACGCCGGCATGTGCAAGTCTGTTTTCGATAACATGCTGCAGGACAAGCCGATGAACCACTTCATCGTCGGTTTTGAGGATGATATCAGCGGCAAGAGTCTCAAGTTCGACGCGGCCTACAAGGTCCCGTTCACCGGCTACGCCGCCATGTTCTACGGTCTCGGTTCCGACGGTACCGTCGGCGCCAACAAGAACTCGATCAAGATAATCGGTGACTCGACCGACAACGAGGTTCAGGCCTACTTCGTTTATGATTCGAAAAAAGCCGGCTCGGTGACCACCTCCCACCTGCGCTTCGGTAAGGATGTGATCAAGAATACCTATCTGATCTCGGATGCGGAATCTGACTTCGTTGCCTGCCACAACTTCTCCTTCCTTGAGAAGTACGACATGCTCAAAAATGCCAAGCAGGGCGCAACCTTTCTGCTCAACTCCCCCTTCGGCAAGAGCGAAATCTGGGCCCATCTACCAAAATTTGTCCAGCAGCAGATCATCGATAAGCAACTGAAGTTCTACGTTATCGACGGGGTCGCTCTCGGCGAAAAACTCGGTCTGGGCGCCCACATCAACGTCCTGATGCAGACCGCCTTCTTCAAGATCTCGGGCATCATCCCGCTTGAGCAGGCGATTGCCGAGATCAAGGACGCCATCGTCAAGTCGTACAGCAAGGCGGGTGAGAAGATCGTCAATAAGAACAAGCAGGCGGTCGATTCCGCGCTTGAGAACGTCGAAGCGGTAACTGTGCCGGCCACTGCCGACAGCAGCATAAAAATGCAGATCGGCAAGTGGGACGGTTGCTCCGACATGGTCAAGAAGACTATCGGCCCGATCATCGATGGTCTGGGACACAAGCTGCCCCTTTCGGCCATGTCTGAAGATGGGACCTTCCCGACCGGGACCGCCTGTGTCGAGAAGCGAAACATCGCGGTGACAACGCCGGTCTGGAAAGAGGACCTGTGTATCCAGTGTGGTATCTGCTCCTTCATGTGCCCACATGCCACCATCCGGATGAAGATCTACGCCGAAGCCGATCTCAAGGGCGCTCCGGCGACCTTCAAGGCTGTTCCGGCCAAGGGCAAGGATATGGACGGCAAGCAGTTCACCCTGCAGGTCGCGGTCGAAGACTGTACCGGTTGTGGCGCCTGTGTTCACAACTGTCCGGTTACCAGCAAGACCGAAGAGGGGGTCAGGGCGATCAACATGGCGCCGCAACCGCCGCTGCGTGACAATGAGCGTGCTAACTTTGAGTTCTTCCTCGGCCTGCCCGATCCTGACGAATCGACCTTCAACCGTGCAACGGTTAAGGGGAGTCAGTTGCTCCCGCCGATGTTTGAATTCTCGGGTGCTTGTGCCGGTTGTGGCGAGACCCCGTTTGTTAAGCTCTGTTCGCAGCTGTTTGGTGACCGAATGTTGGTGGCCAACGCCACCGGTTGCTCCTCGATCTATGGCGGCAACCTGCCGACCACTCCCTGGACCACCCGCAAGGATGGCCTCGGCCCGACCTGGAGTAACTCGCTGTTCGAAGATAATGCCGAGTTCGGTTTCGGCATGCGTCTGGCGGTCGATAAGACCAACGAGTATGCGCGTGAGCTGTTGACCCGCAACATCGACTGTGGCTGCAAGGCCTGTGAAGGCACGGCCGGTCTGAAAAATGAAATCCTTGCCAGTGCCCAGGATTCACAGGGAGAGATTGAGATTCAGCGTGGCCGCGTTGCCAAGTTGAAGAAGATTCTTGCTGCCTGTACTCACGAAACCGCCAAGCCGCTGCTGGTCGATGCCGATTACCTGGTGGTCAAATCGGTCTGGATCCATGGTGGTGACGGTTGGGCATACGATATCGGTTACGGCGGACTCGATCACGTCCTCGCTTCCGGTGAGAACGTTAACGTACTGGTCCTCGATACCGAGGTCTACTCCAATACCGGTGGTCAGGCTTCCAAGTCGACTCCGATCGGCGCGGTTGCTCAGTTCGCCGCTGGCGGCAAGGAGATGCCGAAGAAAGACCTGTCGATGATCGCCATGACCTATGGCAATATCTACGTGGCGCGCGTTGCTCTTTCCAACCCGGCCCAGGTCATCAAGGCGATGATCGAAGCGGATGCCTATGATGGTCCTTCCCTGATCATCGCTTACAGCCACTGTATCGCGCACGGTATCAACATGACCACCGCGGTCGACAACTGTAAGGACGCCGTCAACTGTGGTCACTGGCCGCTGTTCCGCTACGACCCCCGTCTCGCCGCACAAGGCAAGAATCCACTGCAGATGGACAGCAAGGAGCCGACTATCAGCTTTGCCGAGTATGCGGGTAAGCAGAACCGTTTCCGGGTGCTGCATAAGGCCAACCCCGAGAATGCTGATGCCCTGATGGCAGCTTCGGCCAAGGACGTGGCAACCCGCTACGACCTGTACAAGAAGCTGGCCGAGATGCAGGCGGATTGCGGTAAGTAGGTCGATTTAAGTACAACCTGAAAAAGGCTCCCGGTATTCGTCGGGAGCCTTTTTTTTTGGTTGGTGTGCCTGACGAAAAAGGCTAGGTTGACACTTCTGTTGCCTCCAGCCTCATGTTTCCATACAGGCTGAACTATGTCGGAAATTCTTTCAGTTTTTCTCAATGTAATTATGCCAGTCTTCGGCATTGTCGCTATCGGCTATCGGCTATCGGCTATCTGGTCGGTGGCCGTCTGGAGTTGCAAGCACGAACTCTGACGC
>JAAXQE010000126.1 GCA_012974425.1 Geopsychrobacter sp. | reverse complement strand
TCGGGAGCGGCACTGATCAGCAGGGCATTGGTCGGTTTGTCGGCGGTAATGACCACCGGTCCGGTGGGGGCTGCGCCGGGCGTCTTGGCTTTAACTGCAGCGGGTTTGATGCCGGTCATGATCTCATTCAGGGTTTTGGCGAGGGTCTCTGAATCGGCATTCTTCAGGTAGTAGACGTTGATATTGGAGCGCGTCTGTTCGCCGGGGATATCCAGAGTCGTGATCAGGTTACGCAGCAGATTCAACTCATCTTCAGAGGCAATGGCCAGCAGAGTGTTGGTACGGGGGTAAGCAATGACCTGGCCGGACTGGGCGGCTGCGACTTTTTTCCGCTGCGGACGGGTCTGTTTGTTGAACAGCGAGTTGGCGATCTGCGCGATCTCTACCGCATCGGCCTGCTGCAAGCTGAAGACCTCCAGTTGATCGAGGCTGGAGGGGATGTCGAGCATCTTTATGATCTTGACCAGTCGGGTGATGTTGGCCGCGCTATCGGTCAGAATCAGGGTGTTGGCCGGGGCGTAGACGGTTAAATTACTGGTTTTAGGGATAAGGGGCAGCAAGACCGAGCTCGAGAGGGCCTGGGCATCGGCATAATCGAGCTGAATCAGGCGCGTGATGTAGTTTTCCCCCTTTTGTTGATCCGAAACCGGCAGGTTGTTCTGTTTGGCGGTCTGCAAGGGGACAATCTTGTTGACGCTGCCGCTCTGGACCAGGGTAAAACCCTTGACGTTGAGCACGGTCAGGAAGAGCTGGTAGGCCTCATCGGCGCTCATGGTGTCGGGCGAGATGATCGTGACCTTGCCGCGCACCCGATCATCATAAACAAAATTACGCCCGGTCATCTCCGCGACGGTGTTGATCAGGTCGCCCAGTTCGACATCCTTGAAGTCGAGCGAAATATTCGCTCCACCCTGTTCGGTCTGCGCCAGTGAAATGTTCGACAACGCGATCGCGCTGATCACACAGCTCAGCAGAATCAGGAATCCAAATTTTCGGCAGTAGCTCATTATCATCTAATCTCATAAGCAAAGGTCATCGCTTTGCCCCTCCGTTCAAGGCCGATGCTGATCTGTTTCGCCTGTCGCAATTGGCCGAATATTTGTAGCGCTTTTTCGGGTGAATCCAGCTTGACGCCGTTGACTTCGCGCAGAATATCCCCTTTTCTCAGCCCGATCTGTTCGATCAGTGAGCCGCGCTGGATCATCCGAATCTGAAACCCCGTGGTCTTCTTGCCTTCAAGGTAGGGGATGGCCTGGGCCTGTCTCAGCAGGTCCCCCACGTTCGAACGAGTATTTTCTGCGACCTGGGCCGGAATGTGCCAACGGTTCTCACCCAGGTCTTTGATCCCCAGGTTTGAGTTCGAGCTGGTTTTTCTCTGTTGCTGTGCCGCAGGGGGGGATGGGCTTGTTTTGTCTTTTGCGAATTCCAGAATCTGCGTCTTATTGCCCGGATAGCTCAACTCGACGCGATTACGTTCAATGCGGGTTATCGCGCCACCATCGGGTAGCTCGTCGTTCAGGTGGTAGCTTGTCGTCTTCCCGGCGCTACTCAGGGCGGCGAGTGGTGAATCTCCACCGCTTATGGTGCCGATCAACTGCCACTTAGAGGCTGCTTTTGGTGGTGTCGAATTTTCGGCCTGAAGTGGGGCCGCTTTGTCCAGGGTTTGCGCTCCGCCCGCCGAGTTGAAGATGTCGCGCTCCAGGATTATTTGGTAATCGGCAAGGGGAATGCTGATTTTAGTTGTTTTTGGTGTGGATTGAAGAGTCTTTGTCTGTGTGTATGTCGGACCGGCCAGAATGCCGGTGCCTGTAGCCACTAGGTGCCCCAGTGCTACGCCGCAGAGCCCGCTCAGGAACAGGAAAATCCACAGGTGATGTCGTTGCAGCAGGTTGATCAGCATCGGAAGCCAAGTCATGAATTAGAGGGGTTCAGCCTGAAGTCGTGAGCAATTGAATAATAGGGTTATTTCTAACGTTTTGAGACATAAAAAACAAGGTTAATTAAGGTGTTTGCACAGGTTTGTTGGTGAGTGTTTATGTATCTGAGGTAGGGCAGGGAAAAGATTAGGAATGAAGCGGGCCGGGAGCCGCAGGCGGCTCCCGGCCTTTCTTAGCTGTCTGTAGCGATGTTTGCGTCTTACCAGGCGCCAAAGGCGAGCTGGACAACATGCCTGCGGTCGGCGGAGTCACCGGCAAAGGCGCCCACTTCTTCGGCGTAGTTGGCGTATTCAAGTTTGGCAAATTTCAGGTCAAGACTCGCGCCGAAGGTGCCATAGCCTTGGTAGATGCCGGTGCGTAGGGTCAAAACCGGCATCTGAACCTCAAGCCCGAAGCGCAGCCGCTTGTAGAAATCATCGTCGGTGCCGGCTTCTTGAAACAGGTCGACAATGTCGAATGCGCCAACAAGATTCAACCAGGATGTTTGTTCGAATGAATGATTTACTGCCGCACCGATATTGACCTGCTGGTCGATTTCGCCGGCATCCCCCAGATCGACACCTCCGAAGTTGATGATTGACAAGCCAACAGTCGAATCGATCTTGAATGGAAGCTTATAGATGGCACCAAGGTCAAAACCGAAACCGGACCCGTCCAGCATGTCATCCTCAATGATCGTGTCAAAGTTGGGGTCCGCGATCTGTTGTGCGGTGTAGGTCTGGGTAAGGGTGGAAGCTTCAATATATTTGACTGTTGCACCAACGCTTAATCTGTCCGCCAAAAAGGAATGCCCCATACCGAGGTGAGCGGATCCTGTTCCTGTCGCATCAATGCTCATTTCGGGAAAGGCCGGGTTGTCAAAGCGATAGGTCGCTTTGCTATGGGCCAGGAGTGCGAGACCAAAGTTCTTTTTGATGAAACTTGGGACAAAGCTGACCCGGGCATTGCCGGTCTCGCCAAGATGTTTCCTGATGAAAGCAACGGTCTCGGTAGTACTGTCAAAATCGACATCCTGGGCTTCGTCAAAGATGTCGATATTTGACTTACTCGTTTCAATAATCAGCGGGAGCTCAAAACTCCAGGTTTCGAGACGGTTCAGGCCCGCAGGATTGTAGAAGATTGCGTTAGAATCGTCAGCGATGGCGGTGAATGCTCCCCCCATGCCCAACGGCCGGACGCCCCCATAGAAGGCAGGGAGTTCTTTGGCGAATGACGGTCCCGCAAGAAGGGCAAGAAGAAGCACGGGGAGAAGGTATTTCGTCAATGACATTTTTTGCTCCTGTTTATGTGATGTAGATAGCATTCAAAAATTAAATAGACTGGTCGGTGATGTAGCTAGACAGTTTGTCGCTGGTTATGGCGACGACATTTCTGTCAATCTCATTGTCCAGATACCCGATTTCGACCAGAAATTCATCAAGGCTTTCCTGGACATCGTTGGTGTCTGCCGGATCTGCGAATTCATCAATCAGGCTGTCGCTTGCCATGACAACGAGGTCGAGCGAGCGTGTTAGATCGTCTTTATTGGCTAAGAAATTTTGAGTGACGAGGTCTTCTATTGTGTCCGTCCCTGTGTAGCTGGGGTCTGTAAGAGCTTCAGGGTCGTTCCCCTCCAGAATGTTTTCCAGCACGTAGATAGTTTGAACAGAGGCATAAAGTCCGGCTTGAAATTTATCTTGGTCGCTCAGGCTGTCGAGGTCTGACATGTCAGGAACCAGCAGCTTGAGTGCTTTGTCGGCAGTTTCAATTTTGCTTGCCAGGCTATCAGTGTCAATGACGCCGCCTTCAAAATCGAGCAAATCATTGACGGTTGAGAAAATACCGCCGTCGGTAGACGATGTGTCATCATCTGCATCTTTGCCCATGGTTTCAATCAGCTTGAGCGTGTCGAACCCCGTCGAACCAATATAGGCACTTGCAAGGTACTTTTTAACCTCGGGGTCGGTGGTGTCCATACCCTCGAGGATGGTAATTGCCGAATTGTAATCCCCGCTGTTGATCGAATCGAGGGCGGTAGATACTTGCGCTTC
>JAAXQE010000238.1 GCA_012974425.1 Geopsychrobacter sp. | reverse complement strand
AGATGTGTATAAGAGACAGATTTTTAGTTGTGGTTCTCGACTAAGGATTGAGCGTCGAGTCGGTTGTTGTCGCGCTGGAGCTGATGGATTAGGCCGACCTTCTCGAGTTGGAGCTGGGCGTGGATACACAACTGGCTCATGAAGAGCAAGTCGTGTTCGGCAAACGGGGTGTTTAGCGGGTGACCAGAGACGACCATGACGCCGGCAACCCGGTCCTTGATGCGCAACGGGATGCTGAGCATACCAGGGGCCGTTATGAGGTGTTCCCGTTCTTCAGCGAAGCTGAGAGAGTTAAGCCCGTCGGGCATCTCTGCCGTAACCAGCACCGGTTTGGCGCGGCGGGCTACGACCAGGGAAAGACCGGCCGGAATCTGCTTGGCGTAGAGTTGGCTGACCGCTTTGCTGATGCCGTGGGACACCTTGATACCGAGGTTATCTCCTGAGCGATCAAAGAGGGCAACGAAGCCGGTTTGGGCGCCGACTTCTTCGACTGTCGCTCCCAGCATTTCGCTAAAAATCGAGAGGATATCCTTGCCAGTGGCGAGGCGACGGATCGCTTCGTTGAGCGATTGCATCCGATGCAGTGTCAGGTTGAGTTGGCGGTTTTTAGCTTCCAGCTCGTTGAGAAGCTGTTCTTTTTCAAGTTTCTGGCGCTGGTAAGTAATGGCACGCCCGAGGGTGTTGAAGAGGATCTCGCCGGTGTCGATCGGACGAATGATGAAATCATAGGCACCATGTCGTAGCGCCTGGAGCAGGTTGAAGGAGGAGGCGTTGTGGGTCAGCAGGATGACTTCAGTATCTGGATAATGTTTCTTCGTCTCCTGCAACAGATAGAGACCACTTTTCCTGGGGAGTTCGGTCTCGCTGAGGATCAGGTTGACCGGTTCGTGCAGCAGGACCCGCAAGGCATCTTCACAGGAGGCAGCCTGGATTGCTGTGAGTCCCTGATTCTCCAGCAACGAAACCAGATGCTCACGTCGATCTAACATGTGGTCAACAATTAGGACCTTTTCTTCTATCACGCACACCTCCAATGAATTAATACACCTGATGATTATATCATTGCTGTTAATGAGTAAATAGGATTTTAAATTTTTAATCGCTAAACAGCTGAAAATATAAAAACCAACAAACTCAGGCCTCAAGGGCCCGGAGTCCACCGATTCGCGTGCAGGGGGCGAAGAGGGTCTCCCCGAGACTGACCGATTCCAGGCTGTTCCTGAGCCCTTTGGGATGCTCGGTCTTGTCAACCGCGGCAGACAGGTGCGGTTGACAATGGCGCCGGCTGCATGCTAATTTTTACGCTATGTCGCGAGAAATTTTCAGCCTTAGAATGCGCTCCAGTCGGGGAGAGAAACATATCTCCGGCGCAGAACGCTTACTCGATTTTGCGCAGCTTGAGGAGGCGGCTTCAGGGATGCTGCGGCGTGCGCTGCGGCATCCGCGCGGTTCGGCCGAGACAATCTCTCTGACGGTCGAGGCGCAGAACCTGGCCGAGGTTAAGACAAAACCGCTGCTGCGTCTCATGACCTGTGAGGTTGCTGACTGGCAACAGGGACGCCAGTGCGCAGCTGAACTGCTTGAGGCGACCGGGCTTAACCCTTCATTGATACGCGAAGCCGTCTCGCAGCTTGGCGCAGGTCCTTCACCCACAGGTGGCGTGATGCGCGGGGCGATCTTGCTCGATGCCGATACCGGAGAGCGCCTCGAGGCTGATCAGTCGCGCGGGGTGCGGGTCAGCCGGATGGATATTGAGCCAGACGCGCATCGGGAGATAGAGCGCTTGCTAAGCACGGAGTCGCTTGCGAACCCGCGGGTCATCGAGGCCTGGGTGCTGGCGAGTAAGGTGGCGAGCTACCGCGAGATCATCGCCGAGCTGTGTTGGTCGGATGACCCCGATTATCTGACCGGTTATGTTGCCTCGGCGAAAAATGGCTATCAGCGCATTACCCGGCTCAAGGAGTCTGGGAGCGAGATGGGTGGGCGGATTTTTTTTGTCCGACCCGCTGCAGGCCTGGCCTCGTTGATCGATAAGCTCGAGCATGAACCCCTCCTGTTTACCGCCCCTTCAGGGGAAGGGACCTAGCCATATGCAGCCTCTCGACAAATATCTCGCGGAACTCTCCGCGCAAAATATGTTGCGCAGCCTGCGTGAGATCGAATCGGCCCAGGGGCCACATGTGAAGATCGATGGTCGTGATCAACTGCTGCTCTGTTCCAACAATTACCTTGGCCTGGCAAACCATCCGGCCCTGATTGAGGCCGCCTGTTCTGCAACCCGCGACTTTGGCGTTGGATCGGGGGCCAGCCGTCTTGTTTCGGGGAGCATGAGTTTACATCATCGTCTCGAGGAGGAGATCGCCGCGTTCAAGGGGAGCGAGGCGGCTCTGTTGTTTAACAGTGGATACGCCGCTAATAATGGCATCATCCAGGGGCTGCTTGGTCCAGAGGATCGGGTTTTCTCGGATGCCCTGAACCATGCTTCGATTATCGATGGTTGTCGCATCTCCGGTGCGAAAATCGAGATCTATCCGCATAATGATATGGCTCGCCTTGAGCAGATGCTGAACGCTGCCTCGGAACTGCGTCGTGGCCGCTGGCTGATTGTCACCGACGGGGTCTTCAGTATGGATGGCGATATAGCCCCACTCAAGGACCTAGTCGCGCTGAAGGAGCGTTTCGATGCCTGGCTGATGGTCGATGATGCCCATGGTGGTGGAGTGCTTGGGCGGCGCGGGCGTGGTACTGCCGAATATTGTGGTTGTCTCGCGCAGATCGACCTGCAGATGGGGACCTTCGGTAAGGCATTCGGTAGTTATGGGGCCTATTTGGCCGCTTCCCGTCCGGTCATCGACCTGCTGATTAATCGTTCGCGTTCCTTTATCTTTTCAACCAGCCTCCCCCCGGGGGTTGTCGCTGCCAACCGTGCCGCCCTGCAGTTAGTCGACAGTGACGAGGGGAGGGCGAGACGGGAGCGCTTGCAGGAAAATCAGCGCCGCTTTGCCGGCACGCTGCAACGCGCCGGTCTTGATCTCTGTGGCAGTACCACTCAGATTGTCCCGGTGTTGACCCATGAGCCTGAACCGACCATGAGCGCCGCTGGCCAACTGCTTAAGCGTGGTATCTGCCTGAGCGGAATCAGGCCACCGACTGTAGCCCGGGGTGCCTGTCGGCTACGCGCGACCTTGATGGCCGATCATGATCCCGCTGAGATTCAGGCCGCGGCTGAGACGATCATCAGCGTTCTGTCTGAACTGGAAACTCAAAAATGACTGAGAAGATGAAGACGCTGCAGCTTGAGCATGGCCGGTTCTCTTGGCGTGAGCAGGGAGATGGGCCGCCACTGGTGCTGTTGCATGGTTGGTCGATGTCCCATGCGGTCTTTAGCGAGCTGGCTGGATTTCTGGCCGGAGATTATCGACTGTTGATGCCTGACCTGCCCGGTCATGGTCAATCTGCTGCGGTTGAACCCTGTCGTCTGGCGTCTTTCGCGCAAATCCTGGCTGACTGGTTGCGGCATCTGGGTCTGGCCGAGGTGGCCCTCCTCGGGTGGTCACTCGGTGGACAGCTGGCCCTGCAATTTTCGGCTGATTTCCCGCAGCAGGTCGGACGCTTACTGCTCCTGGCAACGACACCCCGCTTTTGCGCAGGCGACAACTGGTCGGCGGGCCTGCCGGCTTCCGAACTGCGTGCCCTGCGCCGCAGTCTACAGAAGCGTCATCGGTCCAGCATGGGGAGTTTTTTTGATCTGCAATTCAAGGGGGAAGATCTGTCTGCCGAGCGGCGTCGCGAAATTATCGGGTTTGCGGTCAGGCCAGCGACCCTGCCGGATGCTGAGGCGGCCCTTGCGACCCTCGATATCCTCGGCCAGGAAGACCTGCGCCCCTTGCTGGCTGCGATCGATCGCCAAACGCTGGTCATCCATGGTGAGAATGACCAGATCATCCCCTGCGCCGCCGGGCGCTATCTATCCGAAAGTCTGCCCCATGCCGAGCTTGTTACCCTCGCGGGTATTGGGCATGCCCCGTTTTTGAGCCGGCCCAGCACCTTGGCCGGGATGATCCAGGATTTTTGCCGATGACTCTGGGAGGGAACAGCCTCAAGCAGGATCAGATCCGGCGTAACTTTTCACGGCATGTCGCAAATTATGAGCGCTATGCGCTGGTGCAGAAAGCGGTCGTGCAGAGATTGATGCAGCATTTGCCAACTGATGCCGGGCAGGGCAGAGCGCTTGAGGTCGGCTGCGGCACCGGTATGCTGAGTCGGATCTTTCTCGAGCGCTACCCGGAATCCAGGTTGCTGCTCTCCGATCTGGCCCACGGGATGAGCTGCCGGGTAGCGGCGGACTTTCCCGGCCAGCTGGTTGTCGATGCCGATGCTGTAGATCTGCCCTTTGCCGCCGCGAGTTTCGATCTGGTGCTGTCGAGCTCTGTCTATCAATGGGTCGATCATCTGGACCAGGCGTTTGCCGAACTGCAGCGGGTCTTGCGCCCCGGTGGACGGGTCGCGATGGCACTCTTCGGCGAACAGACCCTCTTCGAACTGCGCCAGTCCCATGCCGCAGCTTCGCCGCGTGGGGAGACCCATAGCCAGGTGTTTCCTGATGCAGAACAGGTGCAGGGTGCCCTTGGGGAGAGTTTTGAGATGGAATTGCTGGAGACGAAGCAGGAGATCGAATGGCATCCGGGGGTGCCACATCTGCTCCGTTCGCTGAAGGCGATCGGCGCGCAGAATGCCAGTCGGCAACGGCCCGGTGGTTTAGCTTCACGTCAGCGGATGCAGCGGATGTATGATTGTTATAAGCAGAGATTTGGTCAGAATGGCTTAATACCGGCGACCTATGAAGTCATTTATCTGTTGCTAAGAAAGAAATGAGAAATGCGCTTCTCTTTCTGGGCACAATAGCATAAATAAGGGCCAGTCTCCATTGCGGAGCTGACCCTGCTGCTGATTTGCACAACACTTGGCGAATTACTTGCTATCATAGCATTCTTCTAAGTTTTTGAAAAGTTCACTGAAGAGTGCATTTATAATCTTTTGCGCCTCAGGGCAGGTGACCTGATAGAAAACCTCGACCCCCTCGCGGCGGCCCGAGATAATCGCTTTATTTTTGAGAAGCGCCAGGTGTTGGGAGACCGTTGCTTGGGGTAGCCCGAGACATTCCCAGATCTTCTTCACATTACACGACTGGGACATCAGACCCATGACGATTTTCAGACGCACGGGATGGCCGAGAACTTTTAAAATCTCAGATTCACGCGTGAAATCCATAGTTTTATCGAAAGGGAGATCATCCATAACATTTACCTTTGCAAAATTTTTAAATTGAATATATGAATATTAGATGCCAGTTACCCATAGGTCAAGCCAATTGTTACGATAAAATCTGATTTATTTAATCTTTGCCGTAAATAGGAAGCTCCTTTTGCTTACAGCATCACTCATTCTTTGTATCGGTCTGGCATTCCTCTACTATGGCGCCGAATTTTTGGTTAAGGGGAGTTCGAGCCTGGCGCTGGCTGTCGGCATCCGACCCTTGGTGATCGGCATGACCGTTGTGGCCTTTGCGACCAGTATGCCGGAGATGATGGTCTCATTAGCAGCAGTTTTCAAGAATTCTTCCGACCTGGCTGCGGGGAATGTCATAGGTTCGAATATTGCTAATATCGGGCTGATTCTGGGTGCGACTGCGCTGCTCGCCCCGATGGCTGTCGCGCGTGGAACCCTGGTACGTGAAATACCGATCATGCTGGGTGCCAGCGTCGCGCTCTTCCTGATGTCTCTCGATGGTCAGCTTGGGCGACTCGACGGTTTTTTGCTGGTCTGCGGCCTGATGGTTTTTCTGTCCTACTGTTTCATTTCAACGCGTAAGCTTATGGCTCTCGATAAAACAGAATCCCTCGCTATCGAGCGTTCAGCGAACCGCGGCCGGGACTTTTTGTTGATACTGGCCGGGATAATCGGACTCGGCCTGGGGGCCGAGATGATGGTGCGCTCAGCGGTCTTTATGGCCCGTCACCTTGGAATTTCTGATCTTGTTATCGGTGTGACGGTTGTGGCTCTCGGCACCAGCCTGCCTGAGTTGGCGGCCTCAACGGTCAGTGCCTGGAAAGGGGAGGCAGACCTGAGTGTCGGCAATGTCATAGGGAGTAATATCTTTAACATCTTCTTCGTCCTCGGGTTCTGCTCGATGGTCAGGCCGATTACGATCGAATCGGGCGTGCTGAGTTACGAATTACCCTTGATGCTCTTCTTCAGCCTGGCGCTCTGGCCCTTGGTTCAGCGCCGTTTGCGTCTGGGTCGCACCGAAGGTGGACTGTTGCTGTTGGCTTACCTGTCCTTTGTTGCGTATTATCTGGTTTGATTGAAGGGACGCTGTCGATGAAGATACAGATCCTGCTATTTATTCTGTTCCTGCAATTTTGCTTTGCTCCGATCTGCTCTGCTGAGAGTCCGACTGAGGAAGCGCCTGCCGGGCTGCCGGTTACCGCCCTGCTGGGTGAGAAGTTGGAGTATCGCGTCTCCTTTCTCTGGTTCAAAAAAATCGCCCGCGGTGAAATCCGCCTTGAAGCAGGGCCCGAAACAGGCACCTATCTGGCAACCCTCAAGGCTGCAACACTTGGAGTGGCGGCTTTTTTTACCCGCAATCGGGTTGAAACCTATACAACCTTGATGGAAGAGGGGCCGGATGGCCTGTTAAGACCTTTGCTGCAAACCTCGGATACCAGGAAGGAGAGAGCCGGCCAGGAGACCCATCGCCAGACCAGTTACGCCTTCGATTTTGGGGCCAGGCAAGTGAACTATAGTAAAACGGTGAACGGCACGCTTAAGCTGAGTCAAGGCTTAGAGATGGATGGAAGTGCGCCTGTTTATGATTTTTTGAGCGCTTTTTATAATCTTCGTCTGGGGCGGTTCGGAACGATAAATTCCGATACTGTAATCAAATTGTCGACGTTCTCCAGAAAAGGTCCCAATGAGATTGAGATTTACGGTATGACCCAGAAGCAGCAAGTAGCGATGGATTTTGCACAAGATCTGTTGTTGTGTAAGGTTTTGCTGTCACCCGAAACCTTTAAAATGAAAGGGCGAGATGTCTATGTCGGATTCGACCAGCTGTTGCGCCCGCAAATAGCAGTGGTAAAGAATGTTATCGGACTGGGTGATGTGCGCGGCGAATTGATCCGCGCCACAACGCCTGGGCAATTACACTAAAAGATTTATGATGAAAAAAAATACGACTTACGTCATCGGTCATCGCAATCCTGATACCGATTCAATTTGCAGTGCTATCGCTTATGCTGAACTCTTGCGCATTCAGGGTGATACAACGGTTTTCCCAGCGCGGGCCGGTAATCTGAATCAACAAACCGAATTTGTGTTGGAGCATTTTGGCCAAGTCCCTCCGAAGCGCTTGAGCGATGTCTACCCCCGGGTCGGAGATGTGATCGGTGGTCAGCCGGTGACAATTGGGCTGAACGAGCCCCTGGCGACGGCCCTGGAACTGTATCACCGCCACAATATCCGGATGTTGCCGGTCGTCGATGCTGCCAGAAGACCACAGGGTTTACTGCTGCTCAAAGAGATGACTGAGCTTTTTCTTCTGCCTACCGATGCCGAAGAGATGCGCAGGGTTCTGGTCAGCTCACAGTCGGTGACCAACTGCCTGCGGGCAGAGGTCGGTACTCTGTATCAGGCCGATAGAATTGAAGAGCTGGATCTTTATGTCGGAGCTCGGGATTCCCACTCCTTCAGTGACTGGTTGCAAGAGATCGATCCCCGCCGGAGTATTCTGATTACTGGCCAGCGTGCTGAAATTATCAATTCTGCAATTGCGGCCGGGGTGAGGATGCTGATTATTTCCGGTGGCGCCGCGCTTGATCAAGATATGGTGGAGAAGGCAAAGGCTGCCCAGGTCAGTCTTATCTCCAGCTCGTTTGATACGGCAAATTGTTGCTGGCTCACCCGTTTGGCGACCCCGGTCTCGGCTCTCATCGGTAAGGACTTTCTTCAGGTTGGCCGCTCCGAGTTACTCTCGGATCTGCGTCTGAAATTGCTGCATCGGGACGCCGTAGGGGCCGTTGTCGTCGATGATGAGGGGCTGGTTATCGGCATAGCCAGTAAGAGTCACCTGCTTAAAAATTCGCCGATACGACTGATTCTGGTTGACCATAATGAATTGAGTCAAGCCATCCCAGGAGCCGATATGGTTGAGATTATCGAAGTCATTGACCACCATCGCCTCGGAAATTTTCAAACCGATCGGCCGATCCGCTTTATCAACCAACCCCTGGGTAGTACCTGTACTCTTGTTGCAACACTCTATCGCCAGGCTGGCATGGAGCCCGACGCGCGGGTTGCCGGGTTACTCTTGTCCGGTTTGCTCTCTGATACCGTCATCCTGAAATCACCGACAACCACCGATATCGATCGTGAAGTCTGTCTTTGGTTGGCGGAGTTAGCCGATATTGATGCCGTCTGCTTCGGCAATCGCCTCTTCTCGGCTGGCAGCCCCATGGCTTCTGATATCGCTGCTCGTCAATTAATTTCGACCGATTTTAAGGAATATGAGGTCGGGGGTAAGTGCCTCGGATTGGGCCAGGTTGAGGTTGTCAGCTTTCATGCGTTCCATAACCGCAAAACTGAACTAGAGCAGGAACTGAGGCGGATGCGCGATGAGAAAGGGTACGCGCTGGCTGCACTCTTGGTAACAGATATCGTTGCCGGAACCAGTTTGCTGCTGACCGCTGGCCCTAAAGAGCTGTCTCTGTTGATCGGTTATCCGCAACAGGAAACCAATCTCTACTCAGCCATAGGGGTACTGTCGCGTAAGAAGCAGTTGGTTCCACATCTGTTGAAAATTTTCAAGAGTTGACATTTCTCGGTGGGATGGGTTGCGTCCAGACAAAGAAAGCCCGTGTCAGGAGGGAGACCGCGGGGCAAAATGGTTGGTTTTTACTCTGGCAAGGATTAATCAATCCGTAGCTTTATTATGGGTGGCTAACCGTGCCCGCCAGGTGGAAATTTGAATTTTTTAAATAAAATATCCAGAGAAACAATTCTGACCCGTTTCTGTGGATAAGAGTAGATAAACATTTCGTTGTTCGATAGGATTGGATCTCTCTTTACTGTTTCAGGGTAAGAAATGCTGAAAATTCCCTATCTTCGTAACATCCTACTGACCGCATTCTTCTTTGCGATCGCATTTCCTATGTACGAAGTTTATTACATCTTCCCTGCATATCAGGCTCTTTTAATCGAAGCGACCGAGCGTGACGCGCTTCGTTTTGTGCGGTCTGTGACGATCCGCAACAACTTGGAAAAGATCGAATTGCGTGCGGACCGTATTCCTGAGTCTTTTATCCAGGATATTGTTCAACTTAAGAATGAAGGCATTCTGGTCAAACTTCGCGTTTTTTCAGCGCTTGGAGAAATTGTTTTTTCAACGCAAGCGGATGAAGTCGGGACAGTTAATGACAAAGACTATTTTCGCGAGAGCGTAGCCAAGGGACATCTGTATTCGGAATTGGTCCATAAGGAATCTATGACTGCAGACGGAACTGCTACCGACCTTGATCTGATCGAGACTTATGTCCCGGTTATGCTTGAGGGTCAATTTCATGGCGCGATGGAGATTTATTCCGATATTACCCCTGAACTGAACAGCCTGCGTTCTAATTCCAGACACTCCTTTTCGATGCTTGTGACCGTATCCATTGGTCTGTTGGTGATGATGTTCCTGGTGTTGCTGCGGGCTCGCAACAGTATCGTTGCGCGGACCCGGGCTGAGGTGTCCTTGAGGGGGGTCAATGAGAACCTGGAGAATCGCGTTGAGCAGCGGACCCATGAGCTTTCTACGGCCAATCAGCTGCTTGCTTCGGAAATATCAGAGCGTAAGAGAGCGCAGCATGCTCAAAGAGAGGCTTTTGTTAAGACTCTGGAGGCTCGAGATAGGGTGAATGCCATTATCTCTTCTGTGGCTGATGCACTATTGGTTACGGACCATCATGATTCTATCTTGCTTATCAATCCGGCAGCCGAGAAACTTTTCAACGTTAAGGCAAGCGACGTCATCGGGTGTCGTTTGCCTGATGTGATCGGTCTTGACAATTTGCTGCTGGAGGTTGCCAAGGTCAGAACTGAACTTGCCAACTCAGATTCGATCGATTTCGATTTTATAATGTCTAGTGATAGCTCACCAGGTGTTTATCAGTGCCGCGCCTCACGCTTACGCGAAACAGCAGTTAACGGACGAGGTCTTATCTTGTTCATTCACGATGTGACACGCGAGCGCCAAATCGACCAGATGAAGACTGAGTTTGTCTCAATGGCTGCGCACGAACTGCAAACGCCTTTGACCATGGTCCTAGGCTATAGTGAGCTGTTACTCGATCACTCCAAGCAGTTTGAACCGCATGAAAGAAGAGAATTTCTGCAGATTATTAATGATAAATCGGTGGAGCTTTCCGGGCTGATCGACGATATCCTTGACCTCTCAAGGATCGAGGATGGTCATGGTTTGAAGCTTACTTTTACCCATGTGAACCTTGCCGCGCTCTGCCAGCAGGTCGTCGCCGATTTTGAGAAGGTAAATACTCAGCATCGTTTTGCTACTGAGTTTACTCATTCCCCTGTTTTGGTTGATGCCGATGAAGCACGTTTGATTCAGGTAATGGAAAACCTGTTAGGCAATGCCGTCAAATACTCTCCAGATGGTGGGCTTATCAGGGTAGTGCTTAAGCAGGAAGAGAATTGGATACGTCTGGATGTCATCGATCAGGGGATCGGGATGACTGATGAGGAGCGGGCGAACGCCTTTGAGCGGTTCTATCGGGCCGATGCTTCTAATACTGCGGCACGCGGAACCGGATTGGGGTTGAGTATCACCAAGTATATTGTCGATGCCCATGCTGGTGGAATAGAGATATTCAGCCGTAAAGGGAAGGGGACTCGCCTGGAGATCCGCTTGCCGTTGGTTCGCTGAACGTTTAAAGCTTGGATAGTCAATGAAAAAAGGGTGCCTGTCACGGGCACCCTTTTTTTGTCTCGAAGCTGCATTGGCTTAAATCAGCCCTTGGGACCGGTATGGCACTCTTTACACTTTGTCGGCCCATTCTGCTCTTTGTGGCAACCCTTGCACGAGGCATGGAAAGCCTTCTTTGCGTCAGGAGCTTCTGGCTTGACGTCATGACAGCTGCGACAGGCAGTCCCTTCGCCCTGGTGGTGGCAGGTCTGACAATCGGCAACGCGGGTCTGATGGGCGGCATGGTTGAAGGTGATTTCGCCCATTGAAGCGGGCAATTTGATTTCGGCGGGGCCATTGTCGGCGGCGATAACCGCCAGTGCAGCGGCAGAGACCATGGTCATAGCAACAAACAGGATCAGAAATTTTTTCATTACAATACTCCTTTAGCATTAAGTTAGATGTCGCAGGCTTCGAATTTGTCTGGGCAAAGGATGACATATGTTTATCCGTAAATCATCAGACATCGACCTGAATGTCACCTGATGTCGGGTTCAGTTCGAATAATTGCAGGTAGATAGGTCCATGAATGTCGGCCTTGTTTTCGATCGTTTTTCAAAAATAAACCACTCTTTGTCAAGGGTTTGGCTTTCTGATAGACTGCAGGCGGTTCATATCCTAGGTGATTTTTTGACAGGAGTTTTCGAATGAAACCATTCTCCTCACCCTCGGTTTCAGTCAACGGTGAAGCGATTCGTCGGATCCGCGAAGAGGGGAGGTTGACTCAACTTTATGTCGCTAAGGTGGTTGGTGTAACCACCGATACCGTGTCGCGTTGGGAGAACAATCGCTATCCTACCATACGGCGCGAGAATGCCCTGAGGCTGGCTGAGGCGCTTGAGGTTGATCTGGCACAGATTCTTAAGTTGGAGGACCCGGCCCCTGGGGATATTGTCCTCCCCGATCTGCCCCCCACGCGAGCGCAGGGTGGCCGTTATCTGTTTGGCGGACTTATTCTGCTTGTTTTGATCGGCACCTATGGCGCTTTTCTAAGAAAGGTCCCGGTAGCTGAAGATCTATTGAGCGGCCAGCGTTACGTTCCAAACTTTACCGCTCCGGGGAGCAGGGTTCCGATCAGGCTCGAAATAATTTCAAAAAAGAAGCTCAAGGGTCTGATTGTGCGTGAGGAGTTTCCAGCGGGTTGGAATCTGCTAGAGGCCGATCCCCCGCCGTCCAGCGTCGATAACCTAAATGGCAGCGTGCGCTGGATAATACGTAACCCACTCCTGCACAAACGGATCACCTATATTCTGCAGGCTCCGGTCGATATCCCCTTGGAGAGCGAGATTAACCTTGCGGGAGAGGTCGTTGCCAACCCGGATGGCCGCCGTTTCTCCACCCGTATCCCTTCAATTAAAAAACTAAAAATTGCCCAGCTCCACTGGGCAGATACGAATGGGAATTCCAAGATCGACGATCTTGAGATCCTGGAGGTTTCTGATATGGTCGATGCCTCAGAAAATATCCACTATAATTGGGAACTTATGGAAAAGATGTGGGATGCCGGGCATTATCGGTACGATGAGAAGGAACGGATTTTTTTACCGCACAAACTAGATCTTCCCTCCGCGCACAAATAGCCGCTAACTCCTGTGTCGGGTCTGCTCGCTTCAATAGTCGCCGCTATTTTTAAATGGACTGAAATCTGACCAGAAGAACTCAATTTCATTGTTTGTTCGAATCCTAGC